>DASXSW010000001.1:0-3705 GCA_036505755.1 Binatia bacterium
TAATAAATAGTTTCGATGCATCGATTCCAAAAGCTTGGGCTCGTCGATTCTCATATATTTGCGGTAAGCGCGAAACGCGACCTCTTTATTATTTCTTCCCAGCCAGATTGCTTCGGAAAATGCCCGAAGAAACGCTTTCGCCCGATTGCGATGATTGGTCAAAAATTGCCGGGTTGAGGAGATGTCGCTGGCGGGAGTCGGGACGCCCAAGTCAACCGGATCGGCCAATACATTGATCTTCAGGCCTTTCAATTCCAACTGCGCTAGATTGTCCATGGTCCCGATGGTCGCGTGAATCTTGCCCTGGAACATCAACAGCAGCCTTTCGTCCGATCTGCTCAGTCCCGTCGGCATGATCGTGACATCCTTGCCGGGCACGAGACCGATTTTGAGTAGGATCCGTTGCAGCACGAAGTCGGTTGTCGTACCCGGTCGCAGCGCGCCAATCACCTTACCCTTGAGCTCTTTCACAGACGTGATTGACGGATGAGCCATGAGCTTGTAGGCAATCGAGCCGAAGGTCGCGACCATCACCAGCGGCGCGCCCTGCGCGGCCGCCGCTGCAACCACCGACCCACCGGTGGCGACGAAATGAACGTCGCCGCTAATCAGGGCGCTTACGGAAGGGTAACCCGCCGGTACAAAAATGGGTCTTCCATCCAAACCATACTTCTCAAAGAGACCCATCTCCTTGGCGATCCACAGCGGCGCCCGGCTGCCTGACACCGAGGCATAAGAAACAACCAGAGGTTCTAGCTTCTTTTCTTGCGCCAAAAGCGCCGGCCCAAAAAACAAAAATAGAGTGGCGATAAAATAAGTGGTTCTCATCGCTGTCCTGGTCGCGCCGCTGTGTAGAAAATCATCCCACGCCTTCCTCGCCGGCGACGTCGGCCGCTTCATAGTAAGCGTCGTAGGTGATCCATTGTCGGGCCTGACCTTTCTTTAGTCTCATCCAGATGTCGGTTTGAGCTTCCAAGGCGATTGTTCTCGTCCAGAACATCTTTAATCAACTCGTTGCTTCTGTAGAGTCGCGAGAACTTTTTCCGCCGTTAACGGTAAGCTCTTGATCCTTGCGCCGACGGCATCATAAACCGCGTTGGCGATCGCCGGCGCAACGGCAATGATCGGGGTCTCTCCAATGCTCATGCTATGGTATGGCCCGCGGCCCACGGCGGTCGCGACGACGATCTTGCGCAATTGAGGAATGTCGCGAACCGTCGGAATTTTGTAAACGCCAAAATGAAGTGTTGTCACTTTACCGTCGGCGAAGAGCATTTCTTCGGTCAAAGCGTAACCTAATCCCATCACGATGCCGCCGTCAATTTGGCCGTCGTGCAGAAGCGGGTTGAGAACCTTACCGGTATGATGAACAGACACGAACCGACGGAGCTTGATTTCACCGGTCTCCGGATCGACCTCCACCTCTGCCATCTGCGCGCACATGGACGCCTGCGGTCCGATTTCGTGATTCTGATACCGGCCTTCGACGACGATCGGCGCACGGTTGGCTTTTACGATCTCGCCGTAGGAAACCCATTTCTTCTTTGACGACACTCCGCCGTTAGCGATCATTAATTCGCCGTGATCCGCCGCCAGCATTTGCCCCGCCGCGTTGAATAGCTCTTGTTTGGCTTTGATCACGGCTTCATAGCAAGCATTTCCATAGGTTCTCGTAGCGCGGCTTGCACCGACACCGGTGTCTACAGGAGCACCTGCCGTGTCGAGTGTTTTCAAAGTAATATTTTGCCAGTCCACCTGCAGTTCGTCGGCAACGATCTGCCTCAGCACGGTGCCAGCACCCGCGCCCTGATCTAACATCGCCGTCGATACAGTGACACTACCCTTGTCATCGACGCGCAGAAAAACCGAGCACTCGCCGCCCAGTGCGAGCCACTGAATCAGCGCCAATCCTCGCCCGGCATTGGGCTTTTTGCGGCTGTAATACTTGGATGCTCGCAGCAACGTATTCAAAGTTTCGTGCGCTTTAACATGCGAGATTTTTCTGCCGACCGGGGATTCGTCATCGTCTCGCATCAGATTTATTCGGCGGAAACGCGCCGGATCCATGCGCAATTCTTTGGCGATCATATCCATCTGCGATTCATTGGCAAAAACTCCCTGTGGATCGCCCGGCGCTCGCATATGCCCGCATGGCACCTTATTGGTGTAAACGATCTTTTCCTCGATCAGCACGTTTTCCATTCGGTAAGGCCCGGCCGCTTCGTGGGCGCCGAAGAGATAGCCGATCGGTTTGAACGCGCCGTAGGCGCCGCTGTCGAAGACAAAATCCATGTGATGGGCGAGGATACGGCCGTCTCTCGATACACCGGACTTGACCTTGACGATCGAAGCATGTCGTGGATTCCCGGCTATGAACTCGTCGTCATAATCCATCACCATTTTCACCGGACTTCGGCACTTCAGCGAAAGAAGATATGTCACCGGCACGTCCATGAAGTCGCCTTTGCCGCCAAAATCGCCGCCGATGTTGCACGGATGAACCAGGAATTTTTCCGCGGCGATGCCAAACGCTGTCGCCATCTGGTCGCGCAATGCAAACGGCACTTTGCTGCAAGCCCAAATCTCGGCGCCGCCGGACTCGTTCGCCCTAACGACGCAGGAGTGCGGTTCGATATAGGCCTGGTGCACGAGTTGAGTTTGAAAAGTATTTTCGATGACCAAATCGGCGCGGCGAAGGCCATCTTCGAGATCGCCCTTTTTCCACGACAGCTGGACGAAGGCATTGCTCGGCGCCACGAGCTTTCCCGGCAATCCCCTATATTCCATGACTTGCGGATGTAGCAGGGTCGCGGCAGGACCCAAGGCTTCGATTGGGTTGAGCAATGGCGAGAGTTCCTCATAGTCGACCTCAATTAGATCCAGTGCCTCCTCCGCAATTTCCTCTGCATCGGCGGCGACCGCCGCAACCTTCTCGCCGATAAAACGCACCACACCGTCGGCTAGCACGGGCATGTCGTAGATCTGCCTGCCGATCTTGACACCCGCGGCATCGCGAGCTGTGATGACACCTTTCACTCCCGGCAGAGCTAGTGCTTTAGTGATATCGATTCGCTTAATGCGGCCGTGAGCGATTGGACTTCGCAGCACTCCTCCCCAGAGCATGTCGGGAAAAGTTACATCGACGGCATAGACCGCTCTGCCCGTCACCTTCTCGGCGCTTTCCACTCGCGGAACCGAAGTGCCGATGACGTTCGCTTTCTTCATGGATTGATCCCTACAGTGAAGCGGCTAGTCGTCATTTCGACTGGTGAATTTCAACGTTCCATACCGGTTCGCAAACCTAAAAGACGCGATATCAAGGCAACCCCGGTCGTTAATATGACGACGATAATGCCGATGACTGCGGCGCTTTCGTAGCGCGACTCGACCAAGAAGTCGAGTTGCAGCAAGGACAACGGCCGCGTGCGGCTCGTCGAAATGAGCGCCACCGTGCTGACGTTTCGCGCGGCAGCGATGAAACTCAAAGTCCCGACGAGTAACATGCTCGGCGCAATAATCGGCAAAACAATATCGCGGAAACTATTCCAACCCGACCAGCCGGCGACTTTGGCGGCCTCTTCGAGCTCAACCGCCAATTGGCTCAACGCGCCTTTGATCACTTGAACGCCGAGGGTCATGCTGGAGATAACCGTGGCGATGATCAAAAGAAACATGGAGCCATACAACGACCGCAGAAACGGCGTG
>DASXSW010000002.1:0-3837 GCA_036505755.1 Binatia bacterium
TACGTCAACACTTACGGAATGCACACGCTCCACGGCCGCGCACTCGCGGTTGCGACCGGCGTCAGACTTGGCAACCACGAACTGAAAGTGATTTGCGCTGGCGGCGACGGCGACGGTTACGGAATTGGCGGCAACCATTTCCTTCACACCATGCGGCGCAACGTTGACCTGACTTACATCGTGATGGACAACCAGATCTACGGTTTAACCACCGGCCAGTGCTCGCCTACTAGCGTCAAGGGAATGAAAACCAAGAGTACGCCGTACGGAAGCGTTGAGAACCCGATTAATCCGATCCCAATGGCAATCGTCGGCGGTGCCACGTATGTGGCGCGCGCGTTCAGCGGCAAACAGAAACACATGGTCGAAATGTTCAAGGGCGCCATTCAACACAAGGGCTTCGCGCTGGTGGACGTCTTCAGTCCTTGCGTCACTTACAACAAGGACAACACCTACCAGTGGTTTAATCCGCGCGTGAAGATTCTGGAGGAACAGGGCCACGACCCGACCGATTTCCACAAGGCGATCGAGCGCGGTTATCAGTGGGGCGAAGAAATTCCCATTGGATTATTCTGGCGGCGAACCGACTTGGAAAGCCTGGAAGATCTGGAGCCAGTGTTGCATACATGTGAAGGCCCGCTCGCCTTCCGCAAGCTTGGCATTTCCCCAGAACAAGCGCAGCGTCTTATCCAGGAACTCCTGTAGTGGCGGCCGTGTCGGCCGCTGGCGCTCGACATTCAACTCTCAACCGTCTGTCTTAGCCACCTTGATCCAAGGCTTCTTCAGTTCCTAGGCTATCTCGTTCTCCGCTTAGTTCGCCCTTCGGTGCAGGCGCGCCGGAGCGCTGCTCGCCAGGACGCGGCTCTGCCCGCGTTAGTTTCTGTCCCTTGCGTGAGAAGCCTGGTTTCCCGACGGCGACGCATATGCAGCCGGTGCCTTCGGCACAACCCTGACAGCAATAGGTCTCACCGTCGTGCGTGTATCCTTCACCAGGCCACTCATTCTTGACCATTCTGCAACCGGGACACGCCGGCAATGGAACTTCATCGATTTCTATCGGCATAAGTTTCCTGTCCATCGACGTGGACGGCCTTTCATAAAACAGAAATCGATTCTAACGGGACTTTTGCGCGGGTGGCCGCGGCAGGCACCAACGAGCCTGCGCAACCGTCACCGCAGCCTATTTCCTCCCTCTTCCCTCTTCCTCCTTACTTTTCGTCGGCAGCCAGCGGCTGACCCGACGAAGATACGCTTCGTAATTGAAACTCGCTCGTTGCCCACACTCGCTCGCTGCTACCCTCGCAGCTTTACCTTGATCACTCGCACTGCCCCGTGCTTGCGCCAGCTACCCTAGCTGCGTTGCCGTCTACCCGCGCGATTCCCGATCGCGATGTGTTCTATGTCGCTTATCCCATTCGCTCCATTCATCGCCGAAAGTTCGCCGCAACGTCGGCTCATGCTTCATCCTTCTTACTTCTTAATTCATACTTCGCTTCGGTAGCCAGCGTCTGACGCGCCGGCAGTAAGCTTCGTACTCACTGCCGAAGCTGCGGCGCAAAACCCGCTCTTCGTAGGCGATGACGAAGAGGTGTGCCACGGCAAGGAAGATTGCGGCGTAGATCAGAAGCGAGACCGACTCGTAATAGAGCGCCGCGCCGGCGAGGGTCATTCCGGCGCCGATATACATCGGATTACGCACGAAACGATACGGCCCACGGATCACGAGTTTTCTTGGCGGATCGAACGGCGCGGGCGTGCCTTTCCCGATGAACACAAACGTAAACACGCACCAAAGCGCAATCGCCGTTCCGATCGTTACCATGATCATCCCCGCGACCTGCGGCGCTCCGGTAGTTGCGGGCTCAACAATTCCCGACCACGACAAGAATCGACCGGGCAGATAAACCAGCACGAAGCCAATAAAAAGCGCAGCGTAAGTAACTGCACGAACAAGAACAAACATGTTAGCGTCTCCACGAAAAGCATCCGGCATTCAGCGTCCAGAATCCAGAAGCGAGAATGGAGCGAGCGGGAAAAGCGACACGCTACCTCCTCCGCTGAAGCTACGACGTGACAGGTGAGAGTTGAGAGTTGAGCGTGGCAACATATTTTACCTACGATGAGACGAAGAACGTTTTTAGAGGTGATTTCTGCAGGTGGAGCTGGCGTTTTAACTGGAGGATTCTACGAAGGAAGAAGGATGAATTATGAAGTAGGAAGGGAAATTCAATGCATAACGATGTAACACGGCGAACATTTTTGGCGGCACTTTCCGCAAGTGCAGCTGGCGTTCTAACCGGGGGATTGGCGAAACTGGTCGCGGCGGCGAGCACGAGTAAGAGCGAGGAAACGTTTTTGTTGGGCGGCGATGTTTTGGTCAACCGGCTCGGTTTTGGGGCGATGCGCCTGACGGGCGAGGGGATCTGGGGTTGGCCGCCTGATCGCGAGACCGCGAAGAAAGTTTTGCGGCGCGCGGTCGAGCTGGGCGTCAATTTCATCGACACGGCCGATGCTTACGGTCCGGAAACGAACGAGCTGCTTATTGCCGAAGCGTTGTATCCTTATCCGAAAGGATTGGTGATCGCGACCAAGGGCGGTAACACCCGGCCCGGTCCGGGACAATGGGTGCCGGACGGGCGGCCGGAATATTTGGCACAATGCGTCGATAAAAGTCTCAAGCGATTGAAACTCGAGCGGATCGATCTGTGGCAATTGCATCGCGTCGATCGCAAAGTCCCGGTCGAAGAATCGTTGGGCGCAATCAAAAAGGCGCAGGATGCCGGAAAAATTCGGCACGTTGGATTATCGGAAGTGACGGTGGCGGAAATCGAACGGGCGAAAAAGGTCGTGCCGGTTGTCAGCACCCAGAACCGATACAACATCACCGACCGTAAGTCGGAGGCTGCGCTCAACTACTGCGAGAAAGAAAAGATGGGATTCATTCCGTGGGCGCCGATTGGCGGCAGTAGGAACCCTTCGTTGCGCGAGACCAGCAATGCGTTGGAAGCCGAAGCGAAACGTCACAACGTCAGCGTGGTTCAACTCGCGCTCGCGTGGTTGCTGCAAAGATCGCCGGTGATGTTGCCGATCCCGGGGACATCATCGCTCGCGCACTTGGAGGAGAACATGGCCGCGGAAAAACTGCAGCTCAGTCCGGAGGAGTGGAAGAGGATTGAAGGGCTAGTGCGCCAGGCATAGTTGAGGCTTGATGGTTGAGAGTTGAGGGAGGTGTTACCGCCGAAATCAATTCTCTGTTTCAGAGTCCGACATACTCAACGTGCTGGACGAAAGAGATCATCCATCATCGCGGCCAGCAGATTCTATCACGTAAAGCTACAAGCCCTTTTCATCTACCTTCAAAATTGCTTGCATCAAAACGCTGGCGCCGTTCGCCATATCCGAAGGTGTTGTAAATTCTTTTGGAGAGTGGCTGATTCCACCGACGCTTGGAACGAAGATCATTCCGATTGGAACGATTCGCGCAAGATCCTGAGCATCGTGCCCTGCGCCGCTTGGCATCAGCTTCGTTGTCAAACCCAGACCTGTCGCTGCCTCTTGAATGACCTTCCGAAGCCTTTGATCTGTAGGCGCTGGAACCGCAGTTACATCGAGCGCAGCGAAAGAAATTGTCGTGCCTGTATCCGCGGCGATTTTTTCAGCAGACTTTTTTACTTTTTCAAATACCAGATCGATTTTCGATTTCTCCAGATCTCGAATCTCCAAACTCATCACTACTTTCCCAGGAATTACGTTCGGAGCGCTCGGCTCAGCTTGAATCGTTCCGACGGTAGCAACCTGACGGCCGGGAATGCTCCTTGCAATATGGTTGACTGAGTC
>DASXSW010000003.1:0-5784 GCA_036505755.1 Binatia bacterium
GCCGCACACAAGATAATTTTCCCGCCAGGCGTTGTTGCTCTGGGCGATGTGCACGTAGGGATCGCCGTAGAGCGCCTTGCGCACGTAGAGGTTGTGATGATTGCCGGAAACTACGTCGAGCTCCCCCGCCTTGAGTCCTTCGGTCGCGCGCTTACGCTGCCCTTCCAGCGAGCCCATTTCCATTTCTACTCCATGCTTTTCCAGAAAGCCGCCCTCCTCCATCACTTTCCATAGAGGCACGTGGCTGGGCGCCCGATAATGAATCTTAATTTTTCTCGCCATGACGTTCCTGCCTTTCTTGCTTTTGAGATCGATTGTTCAAAACGTTCAAGGTGTTCAAGTAGTTCAAAACCGTTGAGCTCCGGAAAGTCGCATTGGCAATTGTTTCCCGAAATATTTTAACGACTGGACTTTTTGAACGGTTTCTACTTCGACTTCAGCACTTGCCAAACTTTTTCCCGGTTCTCGTGGCGCCCGGTGACGATCCATTTCCATTCCGTGTCGTCGAAATATTTTACGCCCTTCTTCGGCACATTGCCGGGATTGAGAAATGATTCATCGATATCCGTGCGCAAGGTTGCCGATCCATAACCCCTTGCGTAGGTCTCCAGCCCCTCCTTGGAAAGAATCCAGTTGGCGAAAACTTGAGCTGCTTTCGGGTGCGGCGCCTTGTTGGCCAGGGATAACATCCACGGCGAGCCGTTGATTGTACTCGGCACGCCGCTGATCTCGAAAATCTCCAGGATCTTAAACCCCTCTTTGACTAATGGCCGGACATCGTCTTCGCGGCAGTTGAGACAAATCGGCTGCGTGCCGCGCGCCAGCCAGTCGGTCATCTGCCGGCGTTCGCGCGTGCGCACGGTTTTTTGGTCGACATAGAGGTTCTTCACATACTCCTCGCCGACTTGATAGTACAGGCGCGCCGCCATGTTGGCGCCCGCCCCGGTCGTCGTCGGATCTTCGGTGGAAATCTTGCCGCGCCACTTGGGATTGAGCAGGTCCTTGACGTGGCGCACCTCCTCGGGTTTGACATGATCCGTGTTGATGAAGAGCCACGTCGCCACGCCGCTGAACGCGCGCGCGATGAATTGTTCCTGCGGATCCGCGAACCACACTTTGCCGGTTTTCCACTTCGAGCCATCGGCCACTTCCGGCATGACGATCAAGGGCTTCAGTGGGTCGATCAACTTGTCGTTGTAGAGCTCGTTGGCGCTGGTGTCGGGGCCGGCGAGATAAACATCGATGCTGTAAATGCCTGAACCCCGTTCGGTCTGGACGCGCGAGACAATTTGGCTCGAACGTCCCGCGACAAATTCCACCGGAATGCCGAAGCGCGCGGTGAATTTGGGAATCACGTCGTTGCGCATCACCGGGTCGGGGGAGCCGGCAACGACGACCTTGCCTTCTTTCTTAGCGGCGTCAACGACGGCGGCCCATTCCTTATCGCTCGCTTTTGTCTGTGCCCACGCGGTGCTGAAGCCGACGAGCACATACATAATCATGATCACTCGTTTCATCTAAGTCTCCCCGAGATATCGCCGTGAATCCTGCCCTAATCACTCCTGGATAGTTGCAATCCCAGTTTTCTAGCGATGAGCATCATCGAGCCGATAATCAGCGTAATTAATAAACCGAGGGCCGCGGCCCGTTCCAGCTCGCCGGTGAAGCTATACTCCAGCAGCAAGATCGCCAACGGCCGCGATTGGTGGCTGTACAGTAGCACGGGAGTGCTGATGCTGGTCAAGGCGCTGCCGAAGTTCATCAAGCCGACAGCGGCGGCGATCGGCGCCAACAGCGGCAACAGAATGCGGCGGTAAGCATAGGCCCATGAAGCGCCGCTCACACGCGCCGATTCTTCCAAGTCGGCGCCTAATTGTAATAGCCCCGCCTTGAACGCTTGGGTCGTCACCGGGCTATCGGCCAGAATCAGCGCGAAAGCGATGCCCCAAACCGTACCGTAGAGAAAAAAGCGCAGCGGTGTCGCGAGAAAAAGCCAGAGGACGCCCAGACTGAGGAGTATCCCTGGCAGCACATGAGGAACCCAACAGAGACTCTCCAGCACGGGCGCGGTGATCGTGCGCCGGGAAACCAACAAATAAGCCAGAGCTGAATAAAGCAAGATACCGCCGATGGCGGTTACGCTGGCGATGATCAAACTGTTCTTGAGCGCGACGAGAAAGATCGGGTCAGCGAGCAAATTGTACCAATGGTTTAGCGTGAAAGGCGATGCAATGTTGAAAAAACCGTAGCGGCGCATAAAAGAACCGATCACTAAGAACGCCAGCGGCAAAAGCATCATCACCGCAACATAGATCAGACATCCGGCCAAGGCGGCATAGCGCCACCTGCCGAGCTTCACGCGCAGAGTCGAATATCCTTGGCCGGTAACCACGGTGAATTTTTTATTGCCGCTTAAATAGCGCCAGTAGAAGAACAGCAGTATTGCCAGCACGAATAAGAATACCGAGCCCAGTGCCGTGGCTTCGCCGTAGGCGCGCGGCTCGCGTTGCAAGTAATCGTAAATCTTGGTCGAGTAGACGTAAATTCCCACGGGGGTGCCGAGCAAGAGCTCGGTGTTGAAGGACTGCAAGCCTCGGATAAAGCTCAGCACGGCGACCGCCAGAATCATCGGCGACAGGACCGGCAACGTGATGCGCCAAAGCATTGCCGTGGTATTGGCGCCGGCGACCCGCGCCGCCTCTTCCAGCGTCGCTCCCAGGCGGCGGAACACCGGAACCAGCAGCATGACTTTGAACCAAATGCCGCCCGTCGAGGTATGCACCCAAACGATGCCCCAGAAACCATAGGGGTTGAAAATCGGCCCTTCGACGAAGGGCAAGCTTTTGGCGAGCGAATTCAGAAAACCGAAATTGGGATCGAGCAACAGGATCCAGGCCAGCACTAGCGGAAAATCCGGCACGAAGTAAGCGATCCAACAGGCCGACTCGATGAACCTGCCGCCGGGCATATCGGTGCGCGCGATGAGCCAGGCAAACATTACAGAGAGAATCATCGCCGGGATCAAACGCACGACCGAAAGCAAAAAACTCATCCACAGAGCGCTCAGCATGCCAGGGTCGGTAAAAGCCCGTTGCCAGTTGCCGAAACCGTAAATCGCGGGCTTCCCCGGCGCGGCGAGATTGAAACTGCCGCTGAGCAAAAACAGCAGCGGCAATCCCATCACGACCACAAGAAAAACCAGGAAGCCAACTTCCGCCATGCGAATCGGCCGCAGGCGCAGGCGAAATCCTGGCAGCGAAAGAGTGGCGCTGAGCGATTTCATTGCAGCTTAAAGCAAACGACAGTGGAGACGACCGGAATTGAGAGAGAGACGCACCGCATCGCCCGGCCGAAATCGCTGCTTCTTGGGCGCCGATAAGACAAACTGCACGCCGGCTGCGCGCACATGATATTCGAAACGGTCGCCCAGGTATGCGACTTGCTCGATGGTCGCCGCAAGTTGATTCGCCGTCAACTCGCCGGCGCCAAGAATCTCGACGTCCTCCGGTCGGGTGAGCACCCTTACCCTGGTCCCGTGCGAGAGGGATTCCGATAGACTGGACGGCGCACTCCGTCCAGCGCCTTGCGAAAATTCGACCCAGGATCCCGTGTGGTTTCGGGATATCGTCCCTTCGAAACTGAGCATGCGTCCCAAAAATTCGGCGACAAACGGCGTCGCCGGATTCTCGTAGATTTCTTCCGGTGTGCCGACTTGTTCGAAACGACCGCGCTGGACGACCGCGATCCGGTCCGATAACGTCATCGCTTCGGCCTGGTCGTGGGTTACATACAGAACCGTCAAGCCAAGCTTTCTTTGCAATGCGCGAATCTCGACGCGCATCTGCTCGCGCAGCTTGGCGTCAAGGTTCGAAAGTGGCTCGTCGAGCAACAAGATCGCCGGCTCGTAGACCAACGCCCGCGCCAATGCCACGCGCTGCTGTTGGCCCCCGGAAAGTTGGGTCGCGCCGCGCTCGGCAAAACCGCCGAGACCGACGACTTCAAGTGCCTGCTCTACGCGCCGCCGAACGACTTCGCCTGTTTCTCGCCGCACCCGCAAAGGAAAAGCGATATTTTCGAAGACCGTGAGGTGCGGCCAGATCGCGTAGGACTGAAAAACCATGCCCAAGTGGCGTTTTTCCGGAGGCAGGCACAATCCGCGTTCCGGCGCCGCCACCGTTTTACCGTCAATCAGAATTTCCCCAGCGTCCGGCTCTTCCAAGCCCGCTACCAACCGGAGTGTCGTGGTTTTGCCGCAACCGGACGGCCCGAGAAGAGTAAAGATCTCGCCCGCTTGCAGTGAGAAACTGATGCCGTCGACGGCGTTGACGGACTGAAAGCGCTTGACCACCGCGCGAAATTCAAGAACCGTTTGCGCCATAAGAAGGAATTGCTAGCCCGATGCTTTGTCCCAGAAGCGGAGCTCAGTAAACGCAGCGACTTCGCAGGCGGGGTATTAACCCCGACGCTATTAAAAGATCCCAATGGGGGATGCTCGCCCCTGTGAAAACCCCATTTAATGGTCCCACGCCGCAACCAGCGTAGTCAAAGTAAGATATTGGCTCGAACTGTTCCATCACTGTCGCTTCAATAATTTTTCCAAAACTTTTCTCACCTTCTCTTTCGTCGAAAGGGTAAATTCCCAGTCGTAGCTGTCAAAGTATTTTATCCCCCGCTGGGGCACGATATCGGACGGCAAAAAAGACTCATCCACGTCGGTTCGCGTGGTCGCGTGCAACTGCGCCCGGGAAAAAACTTCGGCGCCTTCTTTCGCAGCCAGCCAGTTGAGAAACACCCGCGCCGCGTTAGGATGGGGCGCGCGATTGATGATCGCGAGCAAACCCGAAGCACCGGTGAGCATGTCCATCGCGTCCGCGGGTGCCGCTTTGACGATCGGAAAACCCTCCTTTTGCAGGCGGTCTACTTCTTCGCTGCGCGCGCCGAATGAAATCGGGTAAGTGCCTCTGGCGAGCCAGTCCTCCATTTGGCGCTTGTCGCGGCTAAAAACCGGCTTCTGGTCGACGAACAAAGCTTTTATAAATGGCTCGCCAAACTGGACGTAAAGCGCCGCCGCGGTATTGCTGCCGGTACCGGCATCGGTGGGATCGAACACGGAGATCTTACCCTGCCATTTTGGCTCTAACAAATTTTTGATCGACTTCATCTCGCCCGGCTGGACAAACCGAGTGTTCATGAAAAATAGCGAACTCGCCGTGCTAAATAGACGCAGGATGTACTGTGCTTCCGGATCGATGAACCAGGGCTGTCCTCTCTTCCACTTCGAACCGTCGACGACCTCGGGCAAGATCAGCAGCGGCTTGAGCGGATCGAGCATCTTTGCCGCATAAAGCGAGGTCGCCATGGTTTGCACCCCCGCGGTAACCACGTCCACCGAGTAGATGGCGGCTTGACGCTCCAAGCGCAGGCGCGCCGTCATTTCATTGCTGCGGCCACCTAGATATTCCACTTTGATGCCGAACCTGGCGGTGAATCTTTCTGGTATGTACTTTCGCATCAGCGGATCCGGCGCCGCCGCGAAAACCACTTTGCCTTCTTTTTTCGCCGCCGAAACCCATTGATCCCATTTCTGTTCCCAACCCGTGTCTTGCGCCAATCCGGGAGCGATCAGGAAAAATAGCGGCAAGAGAAACGCGCTAGCTGCCAGACCCACCGTCATGATCAGCAGCTTGCAACAGAAGCATGGCGGGACCGATTCGTTTGGCATGCTCCCTGCTCCTTTCGATCGACAATCGAATCTGAAATTCACTTACGATCTGCGTCCTTGCC
>DASXSW010000004.1:0-3482 GCA_036505755.1 Binatia bacterium
GCGAGCCAGCCCTCAATCAGTAAAGTTACAATGAGCAGCGCCAACAAGGGAAGAGCGAGGTCTGTGCGGCTGCCGCCGTCTTTAAGGGCGTCGACGGGAATCACTTCGGCGCGGATCGGACTGAGCTTGGCCTGAAGCTCACGGGTGCTGATCTCGTCCAAACGAGATTCGAGAAACGGCGGATTCGCCGCGTAGATTTGCGGTGTTCCGCTATCTTTTTCAGCGCCGGTGGGAAAGGTCAGCCGGTAGATCCCGGCACGGTCGTTCACCTCGATGGTCGCTTGGGCGCGATCTTTTTCTCCCGTGATGGCAACTTCGGCGCTCTGCTTGTCCGGCTTGGTCACCCGCAAGCTCTTGCCGACGTAAGCGGGTGGAAGCGATAATTCTTTTGCCGTACCCACGGGGATTCCTGCATCCAACACGCCGCGTTTGCCGCCCGCCAAATATTGAGCCAGCGATTGCATCAGTGGTAAGTAGACGGTCTTGACCGGCAAATCGTTCCAGTCCCGGTCGGCACTCGTGGTGAACAACATTAACTTGCCGGCACCGACCTTCTGCTCGATCAACAACGGGTCGCCATTGGCCAACGAGATCAACGCCGCCTTGCCCGGCGCAGCGGCGCGCGTGTAACCCCACACCCGAGCCGATTTGATCGATTCCTGGAGAGTGTCTTCGGAGAGATTCTGCAGCGCCGGATGATCAATGTCGAATTTGCCGATTTTCTCGCCACTCGCCTCCGGACCGAGCTTCTTTTCGCGCAGCTCCGTCGGCAAGATTTGCGGCAATCGTTGACTGTAGCTTTCCGGCTGAAATTTGTCGCCACCAAAAATCAGCACGCCGCCGCCTTGGCGTAGAAAGTTCTGGAGCTTTGTCGCGAACCCCTCCGAAAGCGCTGCGACGTTACACAGCATGACGACTTGGTAGCCATCCAACGTTGCCGAGTTCAAGCCGTCGGGCACAATCACCGTCGGCAAGAAAAGCGAGGAATCGCGCTCGCCGGCCGGGTTGAGAGCCCGGCTCAAAAAGAAAGTTTCGCTCTGCACGAGCGAGGTTTGTGGATCGCCGTCGACGACGAGAATCTTGAGCTTGTCTTGGGCGTCGAGAGTGAAATGCAGCGCTGCGTTACCGGCGAGCCCTTCTTTCTTAAGCGTCACCTGGCCGGCATGCGCGCCCGCTTGGCTTACGCGGGCTTGGAATTTGACCGACGTCTCTCCTTTCGCCGGGACGGTTGCGAGTTTTTGCTCACGGTTTTGACCGTCGATGCTCAGTTGCACGAGCAGATCTTTGATTTCGTTATCGCCGAAGTTAGCCACCGTCGCTTCGATTTGGATTGGCAAATTGACTCCGACGCCTTGGCTCGCCAGACGGATGGTTTTTATGGTGCCGTTGAGGGGCTGTTGTTTGTGCCCGATACGAATCACTTTGAGTGCTATCGAAGGATCGACCTGTTTCATAGCAGCAACGGAAAATTGGTCCCATCCCGTGAGACCCATGTCTGTGATCAGACGGATCTCTTTCTGGCCGGCGGGCTCGACCAACAACTCGTACGCCTTGCTCAGCGCCAAGGGCAAATCGGCGGTGCCGTCGGCAATTTCGATAGCTTCGAGTTCTTTTAACAGGACATCCTTTTGCCCTTTGAGGCGGAACGGTTCTTTGCCATCGATGTTGGTTGGGATCAGCGCGGCGCGGTCGCCGTCATTTAGTGCCGAGATCAACAAGCGCGCCGCATCTTTGGCTTGCTTAAAGCCATTGCCATCACCGCTCCAGGTCATGCTGAGCGAATTATCCAGCAGCACCACCAGCGAGACCGGACCGCTGCCGGCGAATAACCCGGCGCCGATCTGGAATATCGGATTGGCGAGCAACAGCGCGAGAAACACCACGGCGAGGGTTCGGAGCGCTAGAAGAATCCAGTGGCGCAAACGATAGCTGCGCGAAATGCGCTTCTGCGACAGTAGAATGAAACGCACGGCGGGAAACTGGATGCGCTTCAATTTGCGTCGATTCAGTAGGTGTATCAGGATCGGCAGCGATGCCGCCAGAAGTCCGAAAAGAAGCGCCGGATAGAGAAAAAATACCGACATGCCTCGCTTAGCCCCTCCAACTCAGGTAACTGGCTAGGGCCTGATCCAGCGGCGTAGTGGTCGAGATCAATTGATAATCGATGGAATTATCCAGACACTGCTTGCGCATCTCGGCGATGAATTCTTGGACCACTGCCCGATAAGTTGTTCGAATAGAGCGAGGATCGGCGATCACTCTCAAGTCCGCGGCCTCCAAATCTTCGAAGAGAATGTTGCCGTCGAAGGGCAAATCGAGCTCCGCCTGATCCAAGACGTGAAAGACGATGACATCGTTGCCTTTGAAACGAAACTGGCGGAGTCCTTTGACGATCTCGGCGGGCTCATCGAGCAGGTCGGAAACCAGCACGACGAGCCCCCGCCGCCTGATCTGGCCGGCGATCTCGTCGAGAATTTTGCCGACGTCGGTGTCTCCGCCCGGGCCGCGATTTTCCAGAGCGTGGAGAATCTGGATTAAATAATCCCTTTTAGCACGCGGCGGGATGAAAGCTTCGATGCGGTCTGAAAAAGTCACGACGCCGGCGGCGTCCTGCTGTCTCAAAATGAGATACGCCAACGAAGCCGTTAGCGTGCAACCGTAATCGAACTTGGTAATGCCGTCGGAGGCATAATTCATCGACGCGCTGCTATCGAGTAGCAGATAGGCGCGCAGATTGGTCTCATCTTCATACTCTTTGATGAAATAACGGTCGAACTTGCCGAGGGCTTTCCAGTCGATGCGCCGGATTTCGTCACCGGGCGAGTATTCGCGGTGCTCTTCGAACTCGACGCTAAAGCCTTTAGCGCGGCTGCGGTGCACACCCGACATCAATCCCTCGACCACATATCGGGCGCGCAAGGAGAGGTTGGCGATCCCGGCGAGGACTTTGGGATCGAAGTAATTTTTCTCACCGTTGGACATGCTTTTGCAGAATGGTCGAGGATCGAAGATAGAGGATCGAGGATTGCGATCCTCCATCCTCCATTCTCGATCCTCGAAAGTTACGCTTCGTTAAATCTCTACCACCAGCGTCTTAGATAATCTAGCCAGCTTCTCCAGCCTTTATTGCGTCCTTGGTACGTTGGATTTTGCGCGCAATTCTCGACGTAACCAATCATTGTTTCGTCGGCGTTCAGCGCTAGAAGCACTTGCCGTTGAAACGCTAAGCACTTTTTTTCCGCTTCGGCGCCGGTCCACGCATCGGCGTCCGGTTCTGTGCCGTCATTATCGCCCTTTGCGTCGAGATAGAGTTTGGCGTGATAGGCATCATGGGCAATGGTGCCGGCGTACCAGAGCATCGAATGGCGCCAAGTGGCTTTGCCGACGATGAAAGTAGGTTTTTCCGCCCAGGCTTTCATGCCGCTGCGTCGCCCTTGCTGGATGATGCGGAGATGATGACGTATGGTTTCGAATTCCGGAAG
>DASXSW010000005.1:0-5633 GCA_036505755.1 Binatia bacterium
CGGATTCGAGCGCCGGCTCCTTAGTTGTCACGAGACCCAAAACGACAGTTTTGCCCTTGGGAACAAATCTGAGCGGCTCAAATCCGCCGGCGCGATCGCTGTCAAATTCCAACAAATAGCGATCCATCTTGAGCGAACCAAAAGCTTTCTCAGCGATCGGTTCATAACTACCCTCTGCGCCCCAAGCGCTCCGTTTGTTGCCGCGGCAAAAGTGGATGCCGATGACCGTGTCTTCGCGCCGCTCAATATTGTGGATCATGGCGTTATCCGCCGCGATGGCCGCGTCCAGGGCTTCGTCCAGTTTGATGCCGCTCTGTTGCAACACTTCGCGCCGCCTTGGATCGAAGAAGTTGGAATACGACGGCGCGTCCATTTGAACGTATGACGCGCCTTCATCGATCAGCGCTTGCACTTCCTCGCGCATGATTGCCGCCACGTCCTGTAGCATGTCGTGAACTGTCGGATAAAACTTGTCCGTTACGCCGAGCCGGTAGCGCATGATCGCATGCTGCATCGCCGCCGGTGTGCAGACTTTGAAGGGTCCCGGCGCATGCTGCTTCAAGAACGGCGCCTCGTTGGGTGTAAAGCGCCCTTTCTTGCGCAGTTTACCGCCGACGACGTACTGAAGATTGCCCTCCTTCGATTCTTCCGCCAGCGCTTTGCCCCTGCCGCGCCATTCGAATTTCACCACCGGTTTTCCCGGCACGAGACCGTCTATCGCCCTAGTGATATCGGCAGTAAAAATATCGCGCCGGTATTCGCCGTCGGTGAAAATTTGCACATCTGCGGCCTTCTGCATCTCGAGCGCCGTGAGGATCGAGCGATCTTCGATCTCACGCACTTGTTGCTCATTCATGCGCCCTTCGCGCAGCGCCGCGCGCGCCTCCAACAACTCCAGCGGCCGCAAGAGACTGCCGATATTATCCGCGCGAAATTGCGTCACCATAGCTTGCCTCCCCCTGCACGTCGCGGTTACTTCCGGACTCCAGCCACGCAGATAGCGCCAAACGAGAGATAAGGCAATATTAAAACTAGCACCGTTGCCGTCGCTCAAAGGAGAAAAAGAAGGACTCATCGCCGAGGCGGTGAACCATCCGAGTGGCGGTATCTTGAAACCGCGTGTTCATATCGCCTGAGGTCTCCGCCTTCGGCGCATCAATTAGCCGTCGCCAAGGGGATAACAAGCCATCGTCGCGACTCGCCCGAGCAATCGCCAAGTCGCGCGTAAATTCTCTATTTTTACCTCAGGGCTAAACCACTTGCGCTTCATTTTTGGGAGATAAACGCTCCAGGATCGCGAAGTCCTTTTCTTTGCCGACGATCATGAGATGGATGCCCTGGCAAAGTTGCCGCAGCGCTTCGACGGTCTCGGCAGCGATCGCCAAGCCGCATTCGATCGGATCGGCAGCTTTATTTAGGCGCTCGATCATCGCGGTCGGAACCTGAATGCCGGGAACTTTTTCGTTGAGAAAATGAGCCATTCTAACGGAACGCAAAGGAATGAGTCCGGCGATGATATAAACCGGCAACTTCCGCGCGATGGCGATGAAACGCGCGAACGCTTCGAGATCGTAAATCGCCTGAGTTTGGAAGAATCGGGCGCCGGCTGCGACTTTCTCCTCAAATCGTTTCAACTCGGGCTCGAGCGGCTCCACGCACGGATTAACGGTGGCGCCGCAGAAGAAATCAGTCTTCCCTTGCAGCGGATGGCCGGCGCCGTCATTGCCGGAGTTGAGCTGCCCTATGAGCTCCAATAACGCCGCCGAGCTGATATCAAAAACGGCTTTCGCCATCGGGTGATCTCCGGCGTCGACCGGATCCCCGGTCATGGCCAAAACATTTCTCACACCCAGCACCGACGCGGTCAGCAGATCCGACTGCAGCGCCATGCGATTACGATCGCGGCAGGTCAACTGTAGGATCGGCTCGAGTCCCTCGCGCACGAGTAGAGTCGCTCCGCCGACCGAACTCAGCCGCATGATCGCGCGTTGATTATCCGTCACGTTGATGGCGTCGACTTTTCCTTTGAGCAGCGCGGCGGTGGAAAGAAACTGGCTCAGGTCGGTCCCTTTGGGCGGCTCCATTTCTGTCGTGATGACAAATTGTCCTGACTCCAGCCGTTCACGTAGAGTACTCATCGGCCACACCCCACCATAGGATTAAACGTCAGTTGTCTCCGCATCGGAGCTCACTTAATAAAACGGTCAAAATAATCTTGGCAAATTTCATCGGCTACGGTAATCGCCCAGGCTATTTTTAACGATTTCATTGGTCGGCAATTTCATGACGGACAATCTGCGTTCCCGTCAGGACGCCGTGATTTTTATAACGCTTGTTGGACCACCCCGGCATCAGGTGGATCCCCACACTTGCCGCGCCGTCTCGACGACAACTTCCAATTTTCGTTTTTGATCATCCTCGCTGATCAGATTGCCAACCACATCCGAGGCAAATCCACATTGCGGGCTGATCGCCAACTGCTCTACAGCAATATATTTGCTCGCTTCGTCGATGCGCCGCTTGAGATCATCGACCTTCTCGATTTGCGGAACTTTGGTGCTAACCAATCCCAGCACGGCAACCTTTTCCTTGGGGACAAAGCGGAGCGGTTCGAAGCTGCCGGCGCGCGGGCTGTCGTATTCGAGTAGAAAACGATCATGGCGAAGCCCGCTGAAGAGCATCTCCGCGATCGCGTCGTAACTTCCCTCTCTATGCCACATGCTGCGTTGGTTACCGCGGCACAGATGGATGCCAAAGGTCACGTCGTCAAACAGCCGCAAAATCTCGTTGTCGGCCTTGATCGAGCGCGCGAGATTTTTCATTGGGTCTTCGCCGCGCTCCTTCATTTCATTCAGCGAGGGTTCGTCGACGTAGGCCGTATAGCTCGGCGCATCGATTTGTACGTATCGGCAGCCGGCTTCGACCAAGCCTCGAATCATCTCCCTCTCGATGCGCGCCACGTCGGCAACGAAGTCGTCCGTACTCCAGTAAACCGATTTCGAATTCTGGTAATCGAAGCGCTCGGTGATCCGATCCGGCCCGACCAGCGTCACTTTGGCCGGCCGCCGGGCCACGCTGCCGACGAAGACATATTCCTCTAAGGGCAGATTTCGCACCAGACGCAGCTTTTGCGACACCGGACGGCGCTGCAAGATGGCCGCGCCATGGGCTACACGATAGGGGTCCCACCGCTGTAGCGGCTTGCCCTCGCGTGAGAGACTTTCCATGAAAGACAGATCCGTCGGCCGCGCGTCGAAGCCGCTCACCGAGGCGGCGAAGCTGTCCTGAAAATTCAAACGGCGAAACTCGCCGTCGGTGACAACAGCGAGACCGACCGCTTCCTGAAGCTCTACTACCTTGCGAATCGCTTCGTCCTCGATTCGGCGCACCTCGTCTTCGCCAATTTTTCCCTGATCGCGTTGCAAATAAGCCTGTTTGAGATGGGCGGGACGTAGCAGGCTGCCGACGACATCCGTTCGAATCTTCGCCAATTGCTTCATCGGTGATTGTTCCATAAATTTTCCCTCGATCATTAGCGGGTGAAAAGCTCGTTGATCCCCTTCTCCGCGCCCTCATTCCCTCGGCCTCCGGCTCCTGCTCATTGCTATAGTGAAAGGGAGTTGCCGTCACAAGCTGACAAATGATAAAAACTTTGTTGAAGATCATTAAACAATGCCGTCAGCTCCAAACCGGAGGTTGTGGCGTGGTCCGTCATTCCGGCGGGAATCCAGGTGGGTCTTTGAACTTGAACTGAAAACGAACCTGGATGCCGGTTGGAATTTACCCTGAGCACCGTCGAAGGGCCGGCATGACGAATTTTCACGTCGCCTGAAGGTCGTCGTGAGTCGATGGGGCGAGGGATTTCGAGCACTTTCGATAGAGGCATTGAGTCATGGATCGATTCAAAACCATGGATAGCTTCGTTAGGGTTGCCACCGCCGGCAGCTTCTCAGCTGCGGCGAAGCAGCTCGGAATGTCGCGCGCGTTGGTGTCGCTCCATGTTACCGACCTGGAGAGACGCTTGGGGGTGCGTTTGCTCAATCGGACCACCCGATGGCTGACCTTGACGGAGGCCGGTGCGAGTTATCTCGAATTCTGCCAGCGCATGCTTGCGGAAATGAATCAGCAGGAGTCCTCCATTGCCCAAATTCAAAAAGAGCCCCGTGGCTCATTAAAAGTGACTGCGCCGAAATCATTCGGCACATTGTATCTGTCCGATGCCGTGGTAAGTTTTTCCGCCCAGTATCCTAATATCCAGGTGAGCTTGATTCTTGAGGACTATTCTTTTCGCGCCTATGATTTCGTCGACAACGGTCTAGATGTCGCTGTGCGCTTGGGTGATCTCCCTGACTCAAGTCTGATCGCGCGCAAGATCGCAACGCTTCAATGGGTGGTCTGCGCCTCGCCGAAATACTTGGAGCAACACGGCGAACCGAAGACACCCGCCGACATCGGCAAACATATCTGTCTCGCGCATGTAAATCTCGATCCCAATGACCGCGCTTGGCGCCTTCACGACTCCGACAATTTGATTTCGGTAAAAATCCGCGGCACGTTTTCGTCGAATAGCGCGCTGGTGTTACGCAAGGCCGCGCTGGCGGGGCTCGGTATCGGTTATCTTCCGCTTTACTGCATCGACGATGATTTAAAGACTGGTGCGCTGCACAAGCTTTTGCCAAATTATTCTCCCCCGCAAAGACCAATCTATGTCGTCTATCCGCCTACGGCTCGGGTTCCCGAGCGGGTGCGCACCTTCGTCGACTTTCTCGCCCATTGGTTTGGCAAGACGAGCGAGGAGAAATCGAAACCGAACCCGAAAAAGAAAAATGTTAAGCGCGGGCGGCGCGAAGGTCAGCGAACCGTCCGACCGGCGCTAGGGAGAATATAATCGACGAAGGTACGGAGGACTCGGGATCATACGCGCGGATGACGCGGAGCCAAGCCTGATTTGCAGGAGCCGGCCTCTTGCGGTGAGTTGTTCATTTTCATGATCAAGAAGATTTTGATTGCTGGCGCCGGCATCGGCGGTCTAACGGCTGCTTCCTGTCTCATGAAGGCCGGCTATGACGTCGAGATCTATGAGCAGGCGCCGGAGCTGAGCGAGATCGGTGCTGGCATACAGCTGAGCGCCAATGCGATGCATGTTCTTAACGGACTCGGTCTCGGTAAGGCAATTGCCAAACTGTCGGTTCGGCCCGCCGCCTATGTCTTTCGACTCCATGATACGGGCGAGGTCATTGGCCAATTTCCGCTGGCCGAAGAACATGAACGACTCAACGGAGCGCCGTATAATCAACTTCACCGGGCTGACCTTCACGATTTGCTCGCTGTAAAGGCACGATACTTCAATAAGGAGGTCGTGCGGCTGAACCGCCGAGTCGTGGGCTTCGAAGAAACTGCCGCCGGTGTCGAGCTGCACTTTGCAGATGGTTCCAGGGCCGGAGGAGACCTCTTGATCGGCGCGGACGGCGT
This sequence comes from Binatia bacterium, assembly GCA_036505755.1. Taxonomy (GTDB): domain Bacteria; phylum Desulfobacterota; class Binatia; order UBA9968; family UBA9968; genus DP-20. The sequence goes on from DASXSW010000005.1 coordinate 5,473, forward strand.
TAAGTCCGCGGTGCGCGCCCAGATCGCAGGTGCAGACCACGCAGCCTACACCGGCGATGCAGCCTGGCGCTTGACGCTCCCCACCGATCAGCTGCCCGACGACTTCATGGGCCAAGTCATGTCGGTGTGGATGGGCCCCGGACGACATGTCGTTTGCTACT
>DASXSW010000006.1:0-11808 GCA_036505755.1 Binatia bacterium
AACGGTACCGTCTCATGATCGGCATTCAAAAGAATCAGTAAGGTATCACCCGCCACGCGGTTGCCCCGGCCATCGACCTCCTCTATGGCGTCCCCGGCGAGTCGCAAACCAAAACTCCTCATCTCAGGATTAGCCCAATCCTCATCGGTCATCTCCTTGCCATCCGGACGAAACCAAGCGAGGTCTTTGACTTCCGACCCGCGGATCTTGCGGCCTTGAAAAAAGTGGCTGCGGCGCAGCACAGGGTGTTGATAAAAAAGCTGGATGAGTAGCCTGGTAAATTCCAACAGCTCTCGGCGCGGTCTGTCCCAATTCCAATCGACCCACGAAATTTCGTTGTCCTGGCAATAGGCATTGTTGTTACCGCGCTGGGTACGGCCGAATTCATCGCCGGCAAGCAGCATAGGCACACCTTGCGATAATAAGAGAGTCGCCAAGAAATTTCTCTTCTGGCGCTCGCGCAGAGCGAAGATTGTTGCGTCGTCGGTTTCCCCTTCGGCGCCACAATTCCAACTGAGATTTTCATTATGGCCGTCGCGGTTTTCTTCTCCGTTGGCGTTATTATGTTTATCGTTGTAGCTCACCAGATCGTGCAGCGTAAATCCGTCATGGGCGGTTATGAAGTTGATGCTCGCGTAGGGCAGGCGGCCGTTACGCGCGTAGAGATCGCTGGACCCGGTGAGCCGGAAAGCCAGAGCCCCCACCTGTCCTGCGTCTCCTTTGCAGAACCGCCGGACTGTGTCCCGATAGGCGGCATTCCATTCAGCCCAAAGAACCGGAAAATTGCCGACCTGATATCCCCCGGGCCCAAGGTCCCACGGCTCGGCGATGAGCTTCACCTGCGAAATAACCGGGTCCTGTTGAATGATATCGAAAAACGCGCCAAGCCGGTCGACATCGTGGAGCTCGCGCGCCAAGGTCGACGCCAAATCAAAGCGGAACCCATCCACGTGCATCTCCAACACCCAATAGCGCAGGCTGTCCATGATCAGCTGCAGCACCCGTGGATGGGTCATGTCCAGCGTGTTGCCGCAACCGGTGTAATCCATATAGTAACGCCGGTCGTCGTTGACGAGACGATAGTACGAGGCGTTATCGATGCCGCGGAAACAAAGCGTCGGACCGAGATGATTCCCTTCGCCCGTATGGTTGTAAACCACGTCCAGGATGACTTCGATGCCTTCGCGGTGCAGAGCCGTAACCATGGTTTTGAACTCGACCACCTGCTGCCCTAACATGCCGCTGCTCGCGTAGGAGACTTCCGGAGCAAAAAAGCCAATGGTGTTATATCCCCAATAGTTAGTGAGCCCGTGGTCTTTCAAATGCCGGTCGGCGACGAATTGATGCACCGGCATCAATTCGACCGCGGTAATGCCTAGGTTCTTGAGGTAATCGATGACCGGCGGACAGCTGAGACCGGCGTAGGTGCCGCGCAGTTCGGGCGGCACCTCTGGGTGAAGCTTCGTATACCCTTTCACATGCAACTCATAGATGATCGTCTTGTGCCACGGTGTATTCGGCGGTATGTCGTTGCCCCAACTGAACGCCGGATCTATGACGACGCACTTGGGCATGCCGCCTGCGCTATCCTGATCATTGATGGAAAGATCGGCTTTGGCATTTCCGACCGTATAACCGAACAGAGCATTGCTCCACTGAATGCTGCCTGCAATGGCTTTGGAGTAGGGATCCAATAGGAGCTTCGCTGGATTGGAACGAAGCCCCTTGGCGGGCTCATAGGGACCATGCACCCGATAGCCGTAGAGTTGTCCCGGGCGAACTTCCGGGAGATACGTGTGCCACACTTGGTGGGTTTGTTCGGTGATTGGAATGCGGGTTTCTTTATTGGCGTTTGCGCCTTCGAACAAGCACAACTCGACTTTCGTCGCATTCTCCGAGAACAATGAAAAGTTCACACCGGCGCCGTCCCATGTGGCGCCGAGGGGATAGGGTTTTCCCGGCCATATTTTCATTCGCGTTCCCGTGGGTGATTCCTCATTCGGCGTGGGTGAAGACGACGGCTGATCGCGGCGCGAGGGAAAGCTTGATCGCTGCCGCACAATGCAATTCTTGAGGGACCGAGCTACCGTTGCCGGCCCATTTCTCATCCGTTGAATCGAGTGCCTTATACCAATGACCGGCAGAAATGGACAGAGCAATCGACGCCTCGGCGCGGCCGAAGTTTTCGACGACGATGGCCTGAGCTATTCCGCTCCAGCGATGGACGAATAGGACGCGCTCATTGTCGTAGCCGATCACATTCATGGTTTCCTTGTTCAGATCGGCCAGCGCAGGAATCGATTTGCGCAGTCTAAACAACTCCCGATAAAAATCGTACAAGACTCGATGGCGGTCCGACTGGCGCGCGTCATGATGGAGCTTCGCTTGCAAGAATGTCGCTTCGTCCTGCGGATCGGGAATCTCGCCTTGCCAATGGAAGGCGGCAAATTCCTCGCGCCGGCCGCGGCGCACCGACTCGACCAGGTCGGCATCCGAATGGCTGATGAAAAATGGAAAAGGTGCGGTCTCGCCGTACTCTTCGCCCATAAAAATGAGTGGAATAAAGGGCGACAGGATTACGGTTGCGGCGGCAAGCTTGAGCGCTTCGAAACAGACACTGTCGGTCAAACGATCTCCGCGCAGGCGATTTCCCACCTGATCATGATTTTGCGAAAACACGATGAAACGTTTAGCCGGGATGTCTTTAGCGGAGCGACCGTGCCGGCGCTTACGAAATCGAGAGTAGGCGCCGGAATAGCCGAAGCCTTCTCGGTAAGCCTCCACGAGATGCTTGAGCTCGCCATAATCTTGATAATAACCAGCTTGCTCACCGGTCAAGAGGCTGCGCAAAGCGTGATGAAAATCATCGCTCCAGACCGCATCCAGGCCATAACCGCCAATCTCGCGCGGGCGAATCAGGCGCGCGTCGTTGGAGGCGCTCTCGGGCATCAGCAGAACTCGACGATTTACCGCTGCTGCGAGGTTGTGCACTTCCGCGCCGAGCTCTTCGAGAAACGGCCGCGGCGAGTGGTCGAGAATCGCGTGCACGGCATCGAGACGAAGCGCATCGATATGAAACTCAGAGATCCAGTAGCGAGCATTTTCAATAAAGAAATGTCTGACCTCATCGCTGTAGGGTCCGTCGAAATTGAGCGCCGACCCCCAGGGCGTCTTATATCTTTCCGTGAAATACGGTGCAAAGTCGGCTAAATAATTTCCTTCCGGGCCGAGATGGTTGTAGACGACGTCGAGAATGACCGCCAAGCCGATTCGGTGACAGGCGTTGACCAGTCGCTTCAACCCTGGTGGGCCGCCGTAGGAATTTTGCACGGCAAATGGATAGACGCCGTCGTAGCCCCAATTTCGGTTGCCGGGAAATTGCCCGACCGGCATGATTTCCACGGCGGTGACACCGAGATTTTTGAGCTCTTGAAGATAGCGAATGACCGCGTCGAAGGTGCCTTCTTTGGTGTACACGCCGACATGAAGCTCATAGATGACGACGTCATGCAGAGGGAGACCGTTCCAGCCATCGTCTTCCCACTGGAATTTGGCATCAACGACTTCGGAGGGGCCATGCACGCCTTCGGGTTGAAAACGCGACGCAGGATCGGGACGTTGGATGCCTCCATTCAAGCGATAGACATATCGGCTTCCCGGGCCCGCGTTTTCGCTCGCGCCAAGGTGATAGCCCATGTCGTCCTTCTTTAGCGCGAAGCGCTCGACCCTGGGCGAGATGAGTTCGACTTCTATCTCTTCGACATGGGGCGCCCAGACGCAAAATTGACATCTCCCGTCGGCGAGATAGGTCGCGCCTAGACTAGGACGCCGAAGAATATCCATCGTCACTCACTTGCGTGCTTTAGAAAGAGCAGGCCCAATGGCGGTAAAGTGAGGGTCAGCGAGTGGGGACGACCATGCAAAGTTACCGGGCTCGCTTCGATGCCGCCGAGATTACCATGACCGCTGCCGCCGTACAGTGTCGCATCGCTGTTCAAAGCTTCCCGCCAAAATCCTCCTCTGGGCGCGCCGATCCGGTAATTGGTGCGGGGAACCGGGGTGAAGTTGCTGACGACGATGACGGAAGCCCCGGCGGATTTGTCTTTTCGTAGCAGGCTAAAAACGCTCGCTTCCGCGTCACTGCAGTCGATCCACTCGAAGCCGGTCGCATCGCAATCGGTTTCAAAAAGTGCCGGTTCGTTTCGATAAAAACGATTGAGGTCGGCAAGCCAACGCTGAAGGCCGGCATGGGGCGCCAGCCCCAACAACTGCCAATCGAGACTCGAGTCATGCGTCCATTCGCGCCATTGACCGAATTCACCGCCCATGAACAAGAGTTTCTTGCCGGGCTGCGCGTACATATATCCGAGCAACAGCCGCAGGTTGGCGAATTTTTGCCAGTCGTCGCCCGGCATCTTGCTGAGCAGCGAGCGCTTGCCGTAGACCACTTCATCGTGTGACAGCGGCAGTACAAAGTTTTCCTGAAAAGCATAGAGCATGCGAAAGGTGAGCTTGTTGTGATGGTATTTTCGAAATACCGGATCCTGCGACGCATACTCCAACATGTCGTGCATCCAGCCCATGTCCCATTTCAGACCAAACCCCAACCCGCCGACATAGTTTGGCCGGGAGACCATCGGCCACGCCGTCGATTCTTCGGCAATGGTCTGGGCTGAAGGAAAACTCTTATAGACTTCCTCGTTGAAGCGTCGCAGAAAGGCGATCGCTTCCAGATTCTCGCGGCCGCCGTATTTATTCGGTATCCATTCGCCCGGTTTGCGTGCGTAGTCGAGATAAAGCATCGATGCGACCGCATCGACCCGGAGGCCGTCGCCATGATATTTTTCCAGCCAGAAAAGCGCGCTGCTGATGAGAAAGCTGCGGATCTCATTGCGGCCATAATTGAAAATAAAGCTTTTCCACTCCTGGTGGATGCCCTGGCGCGGATCGGCGTGCTCGAAGAGATGGGTGCCGTCGAAAAAGGCCAGTCCATGCTCGTCGCTGGGAAAATGCGACGGCACCCAGTCGAAAATCACCGCGATGCCATGCTGGTGTAGAGCATCGATCAACAGCATAAGATCCTGCGGCGTGCCGTAATTGCCCGAAGCCGCGAAATATCCCGTGGTCTGGTATCCCCACGAACCGAAGAACGGATGGTCCATGATCGGCAGAAATTCGACGTGGGTGAATCCCAGTTGTCTCAGGTACTGAGGCAATTCTTCCGCCAGTTCGCGATAGGAGAGGGAGCGATTGCCTTCCTCGGGACGACGCCGCCACGACCCCAAGTGGATTTCATAAATCGCCATCGGCTTGTCCAGGCCATTCCGCTCGGGCCGGCGATCGATCCATTCCTGATCGTTCCACGTGTAGTTCAAATCCCAGACGATGGAAGCGGTCTTTGGTGGAACTTCGTTAAAGATCGAGAACGGATCGGTCTTGTCCACACGATAGCCGCCGAAGCGCGAACGAATGTGAAACTTATAAAGCTCGCCTTTGCCGATGCCCGGCAAAAAACCTTGCCAAATCCCCGAGCCGGCTCGCGGCGAGAGTGGATGGCTGGTATTGTTCCAATCATTGAAGTTTCCCAGCACGGAAACTCGCTCGGCGTCGGGAGCCCAGACGGCGAAATGGGTTCCGTCGACACCATTGAGGCGCATCGGGTGGGCGCCGAGCTTATCGTAGAGCCGAAAATGGCTCCCTTCATTGAACAAGTAAATGTCGTGATCGCTAAGTAGCGTAACGTCGGAGTGTACCGGCTGTCTCGATCCCATCGCTTTTACCCCCTGACGGATGCAGCAACTGCTACGGATGATTCGACGGCGGCATCAAGCCGTGTCGCTCGAATGCAAAATATCGAGAATGCCCATAATTGGAACGTCAACGAAATCGGGGCGGTTATTGAGCTCGTAGGCCAACTCGTAGGTGGCTTTTTCGAGCAGGTGGATATCCAACAGGAAAGCCAGCTCGCCGCGCGTTGTCGGCAAGAATCCCGCTTGCGCGGCGGCGTCCAGATAGCCGCGTAAATAGGCGACCGACACCCAACGATTCCAAAAGCGCGCCCATGGTCGCAATAGAACGGGATCATCAGTCCGGGTAGTCTCGCTCTTTAGTTTCACGATCGCGGCGTAATTGAAGGAGCGTAGCATGCCGGCGACATCGCGCAGCGGTGAGCGTTTTATTCGCCGCTCGCCGAGCGGGCGCGTCGGTTCGCCTTCAAAATCGATGATGACGAAGTCTTTCCCAGTGAAAAGCACTTGTCCTAAATGAAAGTCGCCATGACCCCGGATGCGCATGGCGGTGCTATTGCCGTCCAATAATTGGCGGAAGCGAGCGAAAATAACGTTTTTGAGTTTCAAGACCTTTTCGGCGTTGGCACGGATCGGTTCGGGTAAATCTTTCAGTCGTTTGCTGAGAAGATTCAACGATTGGTCGGCCAGCGTGCGCATGCTCTGGTAGAGCGACCGGCGATAAAGCGCCGTGAAAGGTTCCGGCGCGAAGGCGGGGGTCTTCAAATCGGATGCCAAAGCCCGATGGAGTTCTCCGGTGCGCTGGCCCAGCAGCATCATCGAAGGTAAGAAAGAACCGAGGGCCTCGCGGGCGAATTCTGGGATCTGTTCGTCAGCCAGTTCGAGCAATGGGCGCGGTGTGAGCGCCGCTTCCTTGGCATCCGGCTGGCGGGCGAGGATTTCATCGAAGTAGTGGGCCAGACTGTCCTGAGTATAACCCCAGGCATCCCCCTCATTCGGCACCAGTCCATGAATGATTCCGACCATGGCCGGCTCAGCTCGTCCTTTGCGGAGCTGGAGAGCGCCGGCAAAAACCGGACTAAACGCGAACCCGGCTTTTTCGGTGAGAAAGCGGCCGATCTCGAGATCGGGGTTAAGGCCTTCGCTAACGCGGCGTATGAGCTTGAGTATCAAACGGTCACCGAAAGTCACTGAAGTATTGCTTTGCTCTCGTTTGAGGATCGTTGGCTCGAGTTCGACGGGGCCGTGAGCTTCACGAAAAACCTTGGAGGGCTCCGCGAGCAATTCAGTGCCATTCGCCTTGAACCGCCGCCCGCGCGCTACGGCGCTCAGCAAAGCTTTGCAAAAATTGGTGTCGAAAACGGCATCGCAAAGGATTCCTTCGATCTCGCCGCTTGCTTCCGTGATCTTGAGCTGTGCGACGACGGCTTGGGGGTTCGCTTGGCGTATCTCAGCGGCGCGCTCGGCCGCGACAAACCCGAGGGGCACAAAATAGGTTTCGGAAGGCTTGCCGTGATACTGAACTTCCCAGGTGGTGAAATAGGCGTTCAGGCCATCACTCCCGAATGGTATGACCTCGACAAGTTTCACCGAGCGGATCGGCTGGGCTTTGCCGCCGAACCAGCGGCGGCTCTGCAGGTACGCCGGCAAGGTTCGCTCCAGCATCGCCAACGGCCCGTATTGGAAAACGTTTTCCCACGAGCCGGTAATCTCCAAGCTTGGCGGCTCAAAGCCGCGCGGCGCGGCCTGTCCTTCCGTTGCCGTCGGTGATTCCAGCTTGAACCAATAAAACGCATGCGGACCGAGCGTCAAAAAATAAGGCAGTTCGCCAATCTTCGGAAAGCGCGTATGGCCGAAGAGTTCCACGGGCACCAAGCCTTTGTGAGCTGAAAGGTCGAGCTCGACGAAATTGACGAAGCGGGACATATTCGCCGCCACCAAAATAATCTCGTCCTTGTATCGGCGCAAAAATACCAGCACCTGGCGATTGTCCGGATAAAGAAATTCGATCGTCCCTTTGCCGAAGGCTTGGTAGTTTTTGCGCAGGACAATCAGCCGTTTCATCCACCAGAGAAACGAACTGGGATTTTGTTGTTGGGCCTCGACATTGACAGTTTCGTAGTGATGCTCGGGATCGATGATGATCGGCAAGAAGAGCTTCTGCGGGTTGGCTCGTGAAAAACCCGCGTTGCGGTCCGCGCTCCACTGCATCGGCGTGCGCACGCCATTGCGGTCGCCGAGGTAGATATTGTCACCCATGCCGATTTCATCGCCGTAATAGATCACGGGTGTCCCAGGCAGAGAAAAGAGCAAGCTGTTCAGCAGTTCCATGCGCCGGCGGTTATTGCCGACTAAGGGCGCCAGGCGGCGGCGAATGCCGAGGTTGATTCGCGCGCGCGGATCGTTGGCATAAACCTGATACATGTAATCGCGGTCTTCGTCGGTGACCATTTCCAGCGTAAGCTCGTCGTGGTTGCGCAAAAACAACGCCCACTGGGTGGTTTCAGGGATCGCCGGGGTTTGCTCGAGGATATCGATGACCGGAAAGCGATCTTCCATGCGCAGGGCCATGAACAAACGCGGCATCACCGGAAAGTGAAACGCCATGTGACACTCATCGCCGGCGCCGAAATAACTGACGGCATCCTCGGGCCACTGGTTCGCTTCGGCCAAAAGCATGCGGTTCTGGTATTTTCTGTCGACGTACGCGCGCAGCTCTTTAAGGAAGGCATGGGTCTCCGGAAGATTTTCGCAGTTGGTTCCTTCGCGCTCGCAAAGATACGGCACGGCGTCCAAGCGCAGGCCGTCCACGCCCATCTCCAACCAGAAATCCAAGACGTTGAACACCGCTTTACGCACTTCCGGATTGTCAAAGTTCAAGTCCGGTTGGTGTGAGTAGAAGCGATGCCAATAGTAAGCCTTCGCTATCGGATCCCAAGCCCAATTGGAAAGCTCGAAATCCTTAAAGATGACCCGCGCGTCGCGGTATTTCTCTTGTCCGTCGCTCCAAACATAAAAGTCGCGCTCGCTGCTGCCGGCCTTGGCCTCGCGCGCACGCTGAAACCACGGGTGTTGATCCGAGGTGTGATTGATGACCAGCTCGCTGATGACGTAGAGACCACGTCGATGAGCTTCCCGCAAAAAGATTTTAAAATCCTGCACGGTGCCGTAATCAGGGTGGATATCGGTGTAATCGGAAATGTCGTAGCCATCATCTCGCAATGGCGAAGGATAAAAGGGTAAGAGCCAGATGGCCGTCACGCCGAGGTCGCGAAGATAATCGAGCTTTTCGGTCAGCCCGGTGAGATCGCCGATGCCGTCTGCGTTACCATCGCAAAATGCTCTGACGTGAAGCTCGTAAATGACCGCATCCTTGTACCAGAGCGGGTTTTTCTCGATCACAGGCTCTTCGCTTTTCTTGGTCGCTCGGCTCATGACTGGTGCCTCGTCTCCCTGCTACATGTAGTAATCGAAATCTTGCTCCCTTTTGGTCCGGCCGCGCAGGCGGAAAATGTGGGCCGGCACAATCTGCGGGTTGAGCTCAACATAGATTCTCGGACCGTGGAACAAATAGCGCGCGTCGGTCAGCAGATCGTGTAGCTGGTAGGGTTCTGTCGCGCTCACGCCGAGAACCTCCAAGGGCACATCGACCCATCCCGATTGCACGTGGTGCGGGTCCAAATTGACCGCCGTCACGATGGTATTCTGCGGCTTTTCACTGTGCTTCGCGTAGCAAATGATTTGATCGTTATCCACCGGCACAAACTGGAGGCCGCGATCGCTTTGCAGCGCGGCGTTCTCCCGGCGAATACGGTTCACCCGGGCGATCAATTCTCTCAAGCTGTTTTTTTGCTCTAGATCCCAGAATCTGATCTCGTATTTTTCCGAGTTTAGATACTCTTCACTGCTAGGCTCGCGCGCTTGGCTCTCGCAGAGCTCGAAGGCTGGACCGTAGATGCCATAGTTTGCGCCGAGTGTGGCGGCCAATATCAGCCGCACCATAAACCCCGGCCGGCCCCCGAACTGCAGATACTCGGTTAGAATGTCAGGCGTGTTGGGCCAGAGATTGGGCCTGAAGTATTCGCGCACCTCGCTTTGGCTCAATTCCGTGAAATACTGGGTGAGGTCGTACTTGGAGTTGCGCCAAGCGAAATAGGTGTAGGACTGAGAGAAGCCAAGTTTCGCCAGGCGGTACATGACTTTGGGACGGGTGAACGCCTCGGCCAGAAATATCACATCGGGAAAATCCTTTTTGATTTCTTCGATCACCCATTGCCAAAACGGAAATGGCTTGGTGTGCGGGTTATCGACGCGAAAGATGTGAACGCCTTGACTGATCCAGAACTGAATGACGGATTTTAGTTCTCGCCAGAGTTCCTCGGCGCCCTCGCCGGTAAATTCCAACGGGTAGATGTCCTGGTATTTTTTCGGCGGGTTTTCCGCATACTGGATCGTATTATCCGGCCGCCAACGAAACCACTCGGGGTGTTCGGTGACATAGGGATGGTCGGGGCTGCACTGGTACGCTAGATCTAAGGCGATCTCGATGTTATATTCGCGCGCCTTTTTTACCAGGCTCTGGAAATCCGCCAAGGTGCCGAGTGCTGGGTGAATCGATTTGTGGCCGCCCTCGCTGGAGCCGATTGCCCACGGGCTGCCGGGATCGTGGCCCTCTGCCTGTACAGCGCCGTTTTTTCCCTTGCGATGACTGCGCCCGATCGGATGAATCGGCGGCAGGTAGAGAACGTCGAAACCCATCGACGCGACATAAGGAAGACGCCGTTCGCAATCTTTAAGTGTTCCGTGCGCGTCCGGCGTCGTCGCACACGAGCGCGGAAACATTTCATACCAACTGCTGAAGCGGGCCCGCTCGCGATCAACGACGACGGACAGTTCCTTGGCATAACGGCTGACAAAACGCGCATCGGGATAGCGATTCACCAAGCGAGCAAGGTCGGCGTCTGTGGCGAGCGATAGATCTTCGCCGGGCTTTACTTTTCGCAGCGTCTCGGCCGCCTCGCGGAGCTTTGTGGCATCGACGCCAGTAGAGCGCCGACTCGCTTCTTCGACAAGCTGAGCGCCGATCAAAAAGTCCAGCGGCTCCAGCTGGCGTGCGGCAAGTTTTTTTTCGAGATCACGCCGCCAAGAGCCGAAACTGTCGATCCAAGCCTGCACGGTGTAAAAATACCGGCCGATCTCGGGAGTGATGAAGCTCGCGCGCCAACGATCATTGGCAACGAATTTCATCGGCAGCTCGGCCCAATTTTGCTCGGTGTCCCGGCGCACCAGAAGCAGCCCGTACAAGGCGTCATGACCGTCGGTGAAAATGTCCGCTTCCACCACAATTGACTCGCCGACGGTTCGTTTGATCGGGTACGAACCAAAGTCGATCTCAGGCGCGATTCTTTCGATGGTGACCCGACTGTCGTTGAATTCGCTTTCGATCATGGGCCATTCAGCCTTTTTTTTGATCGTTTTTTGCGGATAGCCTGCTGATGGAAATTTGCAGTGTAGTAGGAGTCAAGTCCTGAAGGTTAAGGTCTTTGGGAAAACGCAGGTTTTGCTCCGATATCCGAAGTGTTCGCCGACCAGCATCGATCAGCGATGCATCCACAATGACTTTCAATTTACTCGGGTCGAATAAATAAAACGCCCGTTTCGGCCCAACGAAGGTAGCCTGTACGCGGTCGGGTTTGACGCTCTCGAGCGCCAGGTCATTAGGCAAGTTGTCGACGGCCACGGGCACAGAGTACGTGGCTTCAATCTTTTCTGATCCGGGTACCAAAACATACCACAGGCCGATTGCCAGGCAGACGGTCACGACTTTGGCGAGCCAGTTCTCTTTCAACAAGTGCATCGACACCCATTTTTGTTCGGCAGCCTGCGGGTACTTTTCGTGCAAAAATTGTTGTAGCTGCAACCCGAGTTCCTGCGGGTTGGAAATCGCGTGCAATCGACTGTTTCGGGCGACCGAGATGCGCCCTCGTTCCTCGGAGACTACGAGACACAGCGCGTCGGTCAGCTCGGCAAGTCCAAGAGCGGCGCTGTGGCGGGTACCCAC
>DASXSW010000007.1:0-6498 GCA_036505755.1 Binatia bacterium
ATTTCCAGGACATGAGCCTCGGTGACGCCCTGGTGGCCTACCAGATTCAGCACGGCGCCGGGACACTCCCGTAACGACCACCAGCCCAATTCCAAAGTACGCACATCGTCTACATGATATCCCGAATAGACCGGCACGTCCTGGGATGCCAGCCATCGCTCATAGGCCGACTCCCACCAGAGATTGGTGGTTGTTGATTTGGCATCTGACTTCATTGTTATAACTATCTCCTGCTACACTACCGTGGTTTCAACAACGCATCGCCTTGACATCGTCCCTTTGGCAACGTGCACCCAGCAAACTTCCTTGGCATGATCATTTCCGATTAACTGGTTAAATATTCGGACAACTTAATCTATCGCGTGCTCGAGAAGATGCTCCAAGAATGGCCAATCTGCCTTCATGTGCAGGTCGTGTCAAGCAGTGTGGATAGGATCAGGCGGCACACCTCCTATCCACATCGTGTCAAGTAGCCAATTTGGGCAGTGAATTGTCGGGATGTGATGGACTTAAAAGATTTGTTTGTAACTTCGGATTGGCGCGCCCACCGAGAATCGAACTCGGACTTAGGGTTCTGGAGACACCGATTTAATGAGAACACCCTGCTTCCTCTTTCTAAAAGAGAGCCGGCACCAGCAATGGCTTTTCCGTTGCGACCCCCCACGCGACGACGAGCATAAAGCCCAGCGCTCTTAACGGCGTGATTCGCGAGACCAATTAATCCCGGATTCCGCAGTTCCCGCCGACGCGATCAGCGAGGAGCAAACCTTCCGTAGCGAAGTCAATGGGTCCCTGCCTCTGAGCGGACATCGATCATCGGTGGTTCGAGATGAAATCTAAGACTTACAATGGTGAAGTGCGAAGTAGCGAAAAGGACTTTGAAACTTTACAGTTGGGTGCCTTCGCTACTCCAGGTTTGCTCCTCGCTCAAGGGCCCGTAGGTTTAACCGCGGAATCCGGGTTAATGAGGCTTTTCAAGACCCAAACCGAAACCTTTACCGAACCCCATGAGAAGCGGGATGCTGTGGGAAGGCACAGGTCGTGAAAAAATTTAGTGGAAGGAAATTGGTCGGGGCGAGTGGATTTGAACCACCGACTTCACGGTCCCGAACCGTGCGCTCTACCAAGCTGAGCCACGCCCCGACCCGCACAAACTAGCATACCGAAACGAGAAAACAACAGTCGGTCGCGCGACGCGTCATGTTGCAAATCGACAATTCAAACCTCAGATCGAAGAGCAGATTGATCGTGACTAAAGCTGCCCAACCGCTTGCCTCATTTGGCGGATGGTTTCGGCGTAGTCCGGCGTCTTAAAAATTCCCGAACCGGACACAATGACTTCGCCGCCAGCCTTGACCACGCGGTCGATGTTGTCGGCTTTGATACCGCCATCGACTTCCACCAAAATTGACAGCTTTCGCTGATCGATTAGTTTTCGCGACTCTTCAATCTTAGGCACGACGTCCGGTATAAAAGCCTGGCCACCAAAACCCGGGAACACGGTCATCATTAAAATCATGTCGATGTCGGAAAAGCAGCGTTCAACTTTGCTCAACGGAACATCGGGATTGACGGCGATGGATGCCTTGGCGCCGACCTCACGGATTCTTTTCAGAGTGGCATTCGGATTCACGCAAGTGTCGGGGTGGATTGAAACCCAATCCGCGCCGGCCTTGATGAATTCCGGCGCGTATTTATCAGGATCGGTGATCATCAGATGAACGTCGACCGGGATCGCGGTGACTTTACGCACCCATTCGACCACCACGGGGCCGATGGTGATGTTCGGCACAAAGTGCCCGTCCATGACGTCGACATGGAGCCAGTCAGCGCCGGCGGCTTCAACCGCCTGGATTTCATCCTTTAGGCAACTGAAGTCTGCGGATAGAATCGACGGAGCGATCTTGATTGATTGCATCTAACAAACCTTTCGCATGCGCGCGGCGAAAAAGCCGTCGGTATTATCGCGGTGGGGTAAGGCGACAAAATACTTTCCCCGCACCATGTGTGTCGCCTGTTCAGGAAGATAGCGCGCTGCATCTTCCAGCTCAAACTCCGTGTGGTGTGGCAGAAACGATTCCACGATTTCTTGGTTCTCTTCCCGCGAGAGAGTGCAGGTTGCATAGACCAACACGCCGCCCGGCTTGAGATATCCTACGACTCGGCTGAGGATCTTCGACTGCAAGCGGCTGACGCGGCGAATGTCATTTTCATCGCGATGCCATTTGATCTCTGGGTGACCGCGCAACGTGCCCAGGCCACTGCAGGGAGCGTCCACCAAGACACGGTCGTATGGTCCTCGGACTTTATCGGCGAGTTCGGCGCTGGCATCGGCGCTCAGGACGCGCAACGATTTGAGCCCTAAGCGGGCCCCATTTTCACGGATCTTGGCAATTCCGCGCGCGGAAATGTCGATCGCGACTAGCTCGCCCTCGTCCTTCATGAACTCGCCCAGGTGCGTGCTTTTACCTCCCGGCGCGGCGCAGGCGTCAAGGATTCGCTCACCGGGAAGAGGCGACAGCAGATACGCTACCAGCTGAGACGCCTCCCCTTGAATCTGAAAATAACCTTCCGCGAAACCGGGTAGTGTGTCGACGCCAGGGCCTGAGAGAATTGATATTCCTTGCGGCGACCACTGCGTTGCTTCAGCCTTGATGCCGGCTTCGAGAAATTGATCAAGCAGTTTTTCTCTCGTGCACTTAAGACAATTCACCCGCAATACCAGTGTCGCTCTTTGGTTGTTTGCGCGCATCAGCGTTTTTGCCGCTTCCACACCGAACTCGTCGATCCATCTTTTCACCAGCCATTCGGGATGCGAGTAAGTAACGGCGAGCCCAGCCACTGATTCGTCCTTCGGCGCAGGCCCGATGACGCGATCCTTACCACGAAGAAAGTTTCGCAGAACGGCGTTGACGAATCCTGCTGATTTGCCGCCACTATGATTCCTCGCCAGTTCGACGGCTTCGTTCACAGCGGCATGGTCGGGGATTTTATCGAGGAAGCGTAATTGATAAACGCTGACGCGCAGGAGATTCCTAATCAGCGGATCCGTTCTAGCCAATGGCTGGCGCAGGTATCGACTCAATTGCCCGTCGATATTGCCGCGCCAGCGAAGCGTGCCGTAGGTAAGCTCCGTCAGCAGAGCGCGATCGCGTTCATTGAGCGTGGCGGCTTTTAAGGCTTGGTCGAGAAGAATGTCAGCGTAGGCTTTTCGGGTATCGACTTTGGCCAGAATGTCACTTGCGAGCTGGCGAACGTTTCTCTGTCGTTCTTCAACCGAGACGGTCACCGGCTTTGATCCTCGCCCCTCTGATAAATTCGATGCCCGGCAGGCGTTTCTTATTTTCCAATTGAACTTCCTCCAAGCCAATCACACCGGATGCGGTTGCCACCCAAAATCCGCCCTCGTCGGCTCTGACAATTTCACCGGGACTTGCTTGCAATTCACTGGAAACGACGTTAGTGCGGTGCACCTTGAGCAATTTTTCATCGAAATGCGTAAAACTGCCGGGCCACGGATCGAGCCCACGCACGCGCCGTTCAATCTCGATGGCAGAACGGTTCCAGGCGATGAGACCGTCCTCTTTTTTCAGCATCGGCGCCGGGGTGGCCTTGGACTCATCCTGTTCGGCCGGAGTTAGCGAACCCTCTTTCAGCCTTTGGAGTGTTTCTATAAGCAGACGCGCACCGATCGGGGTGAGCTTCGCGTGTAACGATCCGGTAGTTTCGTCAGGGGCCAGCGCGATCGCTTCCTGAAGGTAGATCGCGCCGGCATCCATTTTTTCCACGAGCTTCATAGTCGTCACGCCGCCTTGCGTCTCACCGTTGATGATCGTCCAAGCCGCCGGCGCGGCGCCGCGGTACTTGGGCAATAGGGAGTAGTGCACGTTGAGGCAACCGTGTGGCGCCAATTCGAGAATCGTTTTGGGCAAAATTCTCCCGTACGCAACAACAACGATGATCTCCGGCTGCCAGTTTTTCAAAGTCTCGATAAATTCCAGCGTGCGAATTTTTTCCGGCGCAACGACCGGGAGGCGGTGGCTATCGGCAAACTTGCGCACGGGAGATCGGGTGGTTTGCTGGCCTCGGCCCGACGGGCGATCCGGTTGGGTCACGACACCGACGACGGGATCAGGTCCTTGAATCAACTGCGCCAAAGTAGCCGCGGCAATCTCGGGCGTTCCCATGAATACAATAGGCCATAGCGTAGCCATGAGATATTCGCTGGGTTGTGAGGAATTACCGTAAATTGCGCACGTGGTAACTTGGCTCAGATCATGACGCGCGCATTTTCTCGCGGTGGTTCCGTGCCGCTGCGGAGCATTTTTTTGCGCCGACGAGTATAGAGATCTCGCTTGAGCCGGCTAATCCTATCGATAAAGAGTTTTCCATCGAGATGATCGATCTCATGTTGGAGGGCGACCGCGAGCAGTCCTTCGGCGGCAATTTTTACTTCTTTTTCCTTTTCATCGAAGGCGACGACTTCGACCTGAGCCGCGCGGCGCACTTCCGCAGTGAAATCGACAACGCTCAAACAGCCTTCTTCCCAGATGATCTCGCCCTCGGCGCGGGTGATTACCGGATTGATCAGCTTGTAGACTTGTTTGCCAGGATTTTCATGGTCGGTGTCCAGCACGAGGATGCGCTCGGAGACACCGACTTGCGGTGCGGCGAGCCCGACGCCTGGCGCGGCATACATCGTTTCGAGTAGATCGCTGACCAATTGCGCGGTTTTGCCGGTAATACTTTTGACCGGCGAAGCCACTTTACTAAGCACCGGTTCAGGGTATTTGAGGATCTCTAAGATCGCCATATCTTAGAAGATTTTATAACATACTGTAGGGATCTACATCAACGTGGAGGCGCATACCGCGCGACCAGGGCAATAGCTCGCGCGCTTGCCGGGCGAAATCCAACAACGTGGCGCTCTGCTTGCTTCGAAGCAAAAATTGCCACCGGTAGCGGTTGCGGAGCTTTTCGATCGGCGCCGCCACCGGGCCAAGCACTTCGATGTGCTCGCGGAACCTCGACTGGCAATGCTGTAGCTCGCGTAGTTTACTCGCTAACGTTCCCGCCTTTTTCTCGACTTCTTCAAGCTTCGGCCCGTCGAGCCGCAGGCTTACCAACCGAGTAAAAGGCGGATAGTTGAGGGCGCGACGAAATTCGCTCTCGGCTTCGAAAAAGCCTTTGTAGTCATGGGCCACCAAGTACTGAATGGCGTAATGGTCGGGCGCATAGGTTTGTATAATCACCCGCCCCGGATCATCGCCGCGTCCGGACCGACCGGCGACTTGACTCAACAATTGGAAAGTTCGCTCGGCGGCACGGAAATCCGGCAAATTTAGCGAAAGATCCGCCAGTAGAGCGCCCACCAGCGTCACGCCGGCAATGTCATGACCTTTGGTGATCATTTGCGTACCCACGAGGATATCGATCTCACCTCTTTCCCATTGGCGGATCAATGTTTCTTGAGAACCGCGCCTGGTCGTCGTATCCCTGTCCATGCGCGCGACTCGCGCTTGCGGGACAAGCTGCCGTAGCCTCTGTTCGATCCGCTCGGTCCCACTTCCTATGCCGGCGAGAGTTGGATTTTTGCACTCGGGGCACATCTCAGTCACCGATCTTTGATAACCGCAATGGTGGCAGGAGAGCTTTTTCTGTTTCAAGTGCAAGGTCAGCGTCACGCTACAGTATGAGCAGCGCCATACGCGGCCGCACGCGGTGCATTGAAGAAAGTTGGCAAAGCCTCTGCGGTTTAAGAAAATCAACGTCTGGCGGCGCGCTTGAAAATTCTCTTTCAAGGCATGGACGAAAGTGTCGGAAAACAACTGCCGATCGGGATTCTTACGGTCAACCGCGGCTGTCGATGCCGGTGAATCCGGATTCCACTTCGGCGTGTGAACTTGAGCCCGGACATCGATCGCTTCGATTTTAGGTAATGGACGCTGCTCCACCCGTCGAGTGATTTCCAGAAGCCGATAACGGTTTTGGCGGCAGTTTTCGTAGCTCTCGAGCGCCGGCGTCGCTGAGCCCAAAATGACCGGGCAATCAAGAAGCTTGCCGCGGACAACGGCCACGTCTCGGCCATTGTAGCGCAGTCCTTCTTCTTGCTTATAGGAAGGATCGTGTTCTTCATCGACAACGATTAGTCCAAGGTCAGGAATGGGCGCGAATACCGCGGACCGGGCGCCGACTATTACGTCTAAATTACCTTTGGCAATTTGCCGCCACTGGGTCCACCGTTCGGCGTTGGTGAGAGCGCTGTGAAGCATGCCGATCTTTCCCGGAAAACGCGCGTCGAGCCGATCGATCAGTTGTGGGGTGAGCGAGATTTCGGGGATAAGAATCAAACTTCGCCGCCCGAGTTCTTTAGCTCGCTCCATGGCGCGCAGGTAAATTTCGGTCTTGCCGCTGCCGGTTACGCCATGCAACAAGAAGGTTTCAAAACCGCCGGTTCTAATGCGGTCATCGATAGCTGACAGAGCGGCGTCCTGCTCG
>DASXSW010000008.1:0-4836 GCA_036505755.1 Binatia bacterium
GATGGCCGGTGATGACACTAGTCCGCGGCAACGTCGTCATGGAATGGCCCGAAAGCGAAGCGCGCGCCAAAGTTACCGACACTTCCGTCGGACAATATATAAAGCGTTCTTGCGCGCTTCGGTCTTGAGCCCAACAGACCAACGATAAAATTTATTTCGCCGGAATCCTCAGCTTTTCGTATCGCGATCGGAGGAATTCATCGTCAGCTCGTTTGTCGAGCCTCTAGTAGTCGGAGGATCAAAGTATAAATGAATCCAATCAATATAGGCATCGGCGTTGCCAGCATCGGCCGCTTTCTTCCATACATCGCGCAAGCAGCCGGACTTTTCGAGCGGGATGGTCTGAATGTCGAGGTCGTCAATCAGAAGGATGAAGAGAAAGCCGTCCCGGACATTGTCGCGGGAAAGACGCCGATCGGCACTCCCAATGCGCCGTCATTAATTTTCTCCGTACTCGAAGGCAGCGATTTGGTCATCGTCGGTGGACTGCTGAATCGGCCGGCCTTTTTCGTGGTGGCCGATCCGACCATCGCCACGGTCGCGGACCTTAAGGGAAAATGCGTCGCCATCAACGAGCCGCGCCGCATGGCGGGAATGGTTATGCTCGCACTGCTAAAGAGATGGGGGTTACGGATCGACAGCGACCTCGAGCTGGTTCGTCAGCGTATCAACGATCGGAGCTATGAAGTGCTGATCGAAAAACAAATCGACGCCGCACTCTTGCCTCCGGAAAAAGCATTTTTGGCTGAGGCGCAAGGCTTCCGAGTGATCGCCGATAGCCTCGAATTGGATTGTCACTGGGTACCGCTGGCGACGACGCGCCGGTTTCTCCGCGACCACCAGGAGTCGGTCAAGAAAATTTGCTCGATCTACGCTGAGAGTATTCGTCTCTTCAAGACTCAGCCCAAAGAAACAATCAAAGAAATTACCCGCTGGCTTCCGGCTCTCGCCAACCATCCGCAGGTAATCGAGAAGTGTTATAAATTATTCGCGGAACTCTTTGAGCCATCGCTAACGCCTTCTGTGAGTTCGATCAGTTCTATCTTGAAGGAAGTAGCGTTGCAGGATCCTAGAGCAAAAGAAATCGATCCGGCATCACTAGTCGAAAACCTGACATGAATGAAATCTAACTACTTACCCAAATATTCCGCAATGATCGAAGCAGGATAGTCTATTTGAAAGACCAATGACGGGAGCAAAACAGACTGAGGCTAACCTCAACTGCGACACTGGGAAGTTGTCATCTCCCCTCCATCGCCTGACTGGCGATCTTGAACGCGCTATCAATGTCTTCGAATTCCGGTCGCGTTCCATCAAAATACTTGCGGCCGTCAATGAGCTTGTGCTGCGGCAGGACGTCGTCTTTGGAAATATCGATGCGCGCGGAGTTGGGCGGTTCATCGGGGTCGGCGAGTTTCTGTAGCGCCGTCTGTCCTTTGCGTGACAGATACCAGTTGATAAATACCTTTGCGGCGTTCGGGTGCGGCGCCCGGCTTGGTAGCGAAAGCGTGCCGCCGCCCACTGAAAAACTCGCGCCTTCTTTCCATGTGCTGGTATCGAAGATTTCGATCGGCAATCCCTGGTTTTTTGCCTTGAGCGCGCCGGAGCATCCGAAGCAAATCGCGAACCTCCCCTGCCCGAGCCAGTCGATCATCTGCCGCGAGTCGCGGCTGAAGGTGATGTCTTTGTCGCCGAAGAACTGGCGAATAAACGACGCGCCAAGCTCCGGATGATAATAAAAGAACTGCATGGTGGTGCCGATTTCCGTTCTTGGGCGGGGATCCAGAGCGACGATTTTACCCTTCCACTTGGGTGTGAAGAGATCATAGTACGAAGTGAATTCCTTGGGATTGACCAGTCCCGTATTGTAGTAGAGCTGGCCGGAACTGGCGTTCGCTAAATAAGCGAAGACAAACTTGCTCTCGGGATCGAGATAGCGGTGCTTACCGCCATACCAACGCGAGACATCGAGCACTTCCGGCAGCGTCAAAGCGGGTTGAATAGGATCGAGTATTTTAGCTTGCTGGTGCAGTATCCGATAGTTTGACGAGCCCAAGCCAACGACATCGGCGATATATCTTCCCGCCCGTCTTTCAGCCAAGATCTTCGTCGTAATCTGTGCACCGGTGCCGGTTAGTAGGTAAGGTCGGATCTGCGGATGATCGCTTCTAAAGACATCGAGGACCTTGCCGTAGCGATACATATAGATGTTGACCTTGCCCTCCTTTTTTGCCGCCTCCAGGGTTGCTTCCCACGGGGACTGCCGTGAACGAATCTCTGCCGCGATGACGCGAGAGAGTTGGCAGGTTGCCAAAAAGAAAATGCCGACAGCAAGTAGGAAGCCCATAACTTCGTTGTGGGCTTTTTGAAGTTGCACCCCAAACCCTCCGGATCTCTCACGCAATCGGTTCGAGATAACAGATCAATGGGTTTGTTGTCATTCCGAGTGGCAGCGAGGAATCTTTCTAGACCTGAAAATTCGTCGCGCGGTCGATTGAGTGCCGAGCTGTCTACGGCATTGCTTCAGCCTGTCTCTGCTCTAATCTTAGCTGCGCCGCCCGGGCACAACCCTGCATGACCTGAAAATAGCGCTGAACCCAATCGGTACCGATCTCGTATGGATGTGGACCGCTGCCGCGCCCAGCAAGCATCCTGTTCTTGTTGAACGCATTGTCGAACTCGGAGTGATTGGAGAGCAGGACCGTCGCACTCGTTGAGGCGGCTTTGGCCGCGATGTGTTTCTGTGAGTCGATATAAGTCTGGAAATTCCTGATGCCCGGGTCTGGCGTGTTGTTGACGAAATTGAAAGCGGTGCCGCCTGAATACGCCACGTTCACCGGCTTGCCGCGGTCCAACACGGTGAAAGTGTAGGACATTGTACCCGGCGTATGGCCGGGGGTGAGCCAGATGGTGACGGTCGTTTCCCCTAGGGTTATCTTCATTCCGTCGGTGGCGACGATGTCGCGTTTCGGCGCCATCGTTTTGTAACGGTTCGGATACTTCTCGACCCACTCCCAATCCGGCCCGCCCATGACGACTCGAACACCGTACCGACTCTGCAGCATCTCCGCGCCCCCGATGTGATCACCATGGGCGTGGGAGATGAGAACATATTTGATGTTCTTCGGATCGAGACCGAGCTTTTTCATCCCGCCGATGATCAATTCCTCCGAGTTGTAAGGATAGATCGTGTCGATCAGAATGATTCCCTCCTTCGTCGTCAAAGCCCAGGACGAGTGAAGCTTGCCACCGACGAAGTAGAGGTTGTCAAAGATTTTAGCGGGCTCAGCGTACCAGACGTCACGCGCTGGCGCGCTAGCGGGATTGGTAACGTAAGCCGGCACATTGTCGCTCAGGTTTTCGCCACCGCTCTGCGGCAACAAGCAAGTTCGAACCAGCGTACCGAGGAACTCGAAGCCGGCCGCGGTCTTGGCCGACTCCAGCGCCTTCTGAATCTCCGCCTCGAAGTTCCGCTTCATTGGAGCCTGTTGCGCGGACACGCTGACAACTAACGGAGCAACAATAGCGATCACTAAGCCGGTAATGGCGATATGCGATTTCATAACAGCTCCCCGATGACAAGCCGCTTTAGCCCTTCGGTGACGCAAACATCCGAGAGAACACCTTCCGCGCGTTGCCTTCGGTGATTTTGTAGCGATCCTCGTCGGTGAGCCAGTCGATGGACCGGAAGATCGGCACGAGGTCTTCGAAGTTGCGGCCGGTCTTGGGGTCGATTGCATTGACCGCGCCGAACATTTCCGTGGCGAACAGCACGTTGTCGGCGCCGACGCGCTTGATCAAAAGCTCCATCGATTCTTTGTCATAGATCGCCATGTCCCAATAGACTCGGCGCGCCGCTTCTTCGAACGGTTCGAGCCCTTCTCTGACGTGCAGGCCGCGCTGGCGGTTCCACTGAAAGGGGATTGCACCGCCGCCGTGGGGAATGATGATCTTTAATTTCGGGAAGTCTTTGAAAACCCGCGATTTCAGAATTTCCACGGCCGCTGCGTTGTGATGCGCGATATAATAAGAATTGGTCAAGTGCATCGCCGGATTAAGCGACGCGCTCGCGTGGATGGTACAAGGCACGTCGAGTTCCACCATCTTTTCCCAGAGCGGATACCACCACTCGCTGCCGACAGAAGGCGTCAGCGGTTCGCGTCCGCCGGCGACGTCCGGATTGACGTTGCAGCTGACGAAACCCAGGTCCTTGACGCAGCGTTCGAGCTCATCAACCCATTCTTTCGGGCCGACGCCCGGCGATTGCGGCAGTTGACAGACCGGCGAGATCTTGTCGGGCCAGGTTTTGGCGACGCGCGCGATCAGATCGTTGCACGCCTCGGTCCAGTAACGGCTCACGAGAGGCGAGCCGAAGTGATGGCCCATGGCGCCCGCTTGCGGGGAAAACATCAGCCGGTCAATGCCGCCGTCCTGCATACGCTTAAATTGGCCCGCCATCGAACGCGCCAGCTCTTCGTCACTGATATTCAGCTTCGCGCGCACAGGCTTGCCGAGATTGGTAATCTGCTGGCCGCGGTAGGCCTGCAGTTGCAACGGAGCTGTGGTGAAATGTGTATGGGCGTCGATGATCATGAGCGTGCCTCCTTCTGGCCGGAATGGGGTAAATTCGAAATCCGAATTTGTCGGAGTAGGAATTATGGTTGCCCATAACCCCCTCCACAGATCCGGACGTGCGGCATTACCGCATCCGGCTCCTGCCTCAGGTTATAACGCCAAAGCGATCCCAGGGATAAGGATGACAGATCCGAATCTGCGGAAGCCATCGAGCAACATGGCGCTTCATCCTAGTCCATGGCAAGTGAGTTCTCTGACTGC
>DASXSW010000009.1:0-12071 GCA_036505755.1 Binatia bacterium
TTTAAGGGTGCCGGTGTCGAGAAGCAAACTGGTAACCACGCCGGCTCTGACGCCGGGCGATTCGATGCCTAAATCGAAGGTACCGTCGTCGCTATCGTAATCCTTTATAGCCAATTGAAGCAGAATCGGCGAGCCGCTCACTTGCGCTCTGAGCTTGTCAGTTTTGATTTCGTTCGGCGTAAAATTAACCTCGCCTTGCAAATCACTAAAGGAATGGTCGTCGTAGCGCACGCGCGCATTCTCCAGGGCAATCTTGCCGTCAAATTGTAGCGGCGCATCGGCAGATCGTTTTAGCGCAAAATCGACCTTGCTTCGCCCACCTAAATCTTGAAGTGACGATGAAATCTTGGCGGCCCGCGCCGAAAACAAACCCGCTCTCACCTGTTCTTTTAGTTCGGCCAGGTCGACGTCACCTCTCAATTGCAGATCCAGTTTGCCCTTCTCCGTCGGGGACAAAACATAACTCCCATCGATATCGGTAAAGCGCGACTCGCCATAGAAACCTCTAACGTTGCGGAAGGTGACGATCCCTTTTGCCAAGCCGATTTGGCCTTCGACACCGCGCAAAGGAAACGATCCCTTGGCGCTCAACGTGCCCGCGATATCGCGAACTTCGGCGTCAAACCAAATCTGTGGACCGATGCCGCTCTGCGCGAGCCGGCGGAGTTGGGAGAGCGTCGCGTTGACCCCGGCCTTTTTGATCTCCACCTGACCCGCCTGGATCGAATTTACCGTATTCTCAACCTCCGGCGAGTTGATGATCTTCAGCGGCAAATACTCGCGCAAGACCGAGACCGGCGCTGACAATGCCGATAGATTCAAGTGAAAATGGGGATCCTTCCCGTCCATCCCATCAACATCGCCTTGCACCGAAAATTTGATATCGTTGGCGCGGAAGTCCGCGTGCAACACTCGCAAACGATTTCGGCGCCAATCGACTTCAAAAGTCATGCGGCCGTCGGCGCCGTTGAGAGGCACGAGAAAAAGCTCCGGCGCGTCGATCGCCAATTGCTTGAACTCGAGATCACTTTTAATCTGAAGCTGCTTTCCCGGATTGCCTTCCACGTGGACGCGCTGGCCGAGATGGCCGGTCATTGATTTGATCGGCAGTCGCGCGCCCACATGGTCTTTGATAAGCGCCGCTGGAAAATCCACGAGCTGCAGATCCGCGATCCAGCGGGCTTCATCAAACTCCAAGGTTTCTTTGGGAAATAGCAGACGCCCCTGCGCCTTCAGATTCATCTTGGCATTGTCTTTAACGACAACGCTGCGAAGATCGAACTCCAACGCCGCCCCGCCATAATCCGATGGCTCGCGCTTGAGAAACTGCTGCATGAAATCGCGCAAACGTTGGCCGCGCACCCGATCGAGATCGATGGTGGCATTCACGAGTCGCCACGTCCCCAGACTGCCCTCCGACCGTTGGTCGGTATAGTCGATGTCGGCGTTCTGCAGTTTTATCGAATGCAGATCGAGGCTGAATTCGTTGTCCGCTTGTTTCAAAAAGGGCAGATTGAGCAGCTTGTCGAGCAGCGGAATATGCCCTTCCTTGTTGCGGACAAATTGCGCCGCAGGCTGCTGTAGCCGTATCTCGTAAAAGACCACCTGCCGGTGCAGCAATGGCAGGAGCGCGACGCGCGCAGTGATTTGCGCCGCGGTGATGGCGGGTTGAGACGCGTCGGGCTCTGATAGGGCGAGGTCGCGGAACACGATGCCTGTGATCCAACCGATTTCCAAATCGGCTGCGCCAAGTTGCACTTTCAGATCGGCATTTTTTTCAATTTCCTCGATCAAGAAGCGGCGAAATTCACCGACCCGTATCAAATAATAAAAAGCTAAAGTCGAAACGATAAAAAAGAGAACGACAGTTACGCTGAGGAACCCGAGAAGCTTGAGCGCCTTTCTCATGGAAATTCTTAGGATGCGACGGATCTCGATTTGCTGTCACCCGCAGAGGATGCAAGCCATGAACGGACGGAACTCATGCTAAAGGAACTCCGTCGGAGGCGCAAGGGATTTGCTCGCGCGCACAAGCCGTCGCCGATCCGCTTTCGCAACGCGGGCCGAGTGTTAACAGCAGCGGCGAAACCTGATATGGGGATAAAGCTAGTCAAGTGACGACAACGCTCGGCGCATCACTAAAAGAACTCATCCTCGGCAAGCCCAAAGATCCTCTCGATCCCAAGGTATTTCACCAAATATCCTTGGTCGCTTTTTTAGCGTGGGTCGGGTTGGGCGCCGACGGTTTGAGCTCGTCGGCTTACGGGCCTGAGGAAGCGTACCTCGCGCTTGGGCAATACTATTATCTCGCCTTGCCCCTCGCTTTGCTGATGGCCGTTACGGTCTTTGTCATTTCGGCGAGCTACTCGCAGATCATCGAGCTCTTTCCGACCGGCGGCGGAGGCTACCTGGTTGCGACGAAATTGTTGGGGCCGAAAGCCGGCTTGATTTCGGGCGCCGCCCTGGTCGTCGACTACATGTTGACGATCACGATATCGATCGCGAGTAGCGCCGACGCGCTTTTCAGTTTTCTGCCGATAGCATTCCAGCCGCTCAAGATTTTCACTGAAGTCCTGCTCATTTTCGGATTGATTTTTTTGAACCTGCGCGGCGTGAGAGAATCGGTTTTAATTCTTTTGCCGATTTTCTTGTTATTCATCGCCATGCATTTTGGCGGCATCCTCTTCGGCATATTGCCCCACTTAGGCACCCTGCCGACGCTTGTCGCCAATTCCATCGACGAGGTCACGCGCGACACTCAAAGTTTGGGACTGCTGGCGACGTTGGCGATTCTGCTCCACGCTTACAGCCTGGGCGGCGGCACCTACACCGGCATCGAAGCCGTCAGCAATGGGTTGCAGATCCTGCGTGAGCCGCGCGTCGAAACCGGCAAGAAAACCATGCTTTACATGGCGACCTCGCTCGCCTTTACGGCCAGCGGCATTTTGCTCTGTTATTTATTGAATCAAGTCAAGCACGAACCGGGGAGGACATTGAATGCCAGTTTATTTTCCCGTGTCTTCGCCGGGTTCTTCGGCGGCGATGCGACGTTAACGACGTCGTTAGTGGTTGTGATTCTCATCACCGAAGCCGCCCTGTTGATTGTCGCCGCGCAAGCCGGCTTTCTCGATGGACCGCGGGTGCTCTCGAACATGGCGCTCGACTCCTGGGTGCCGCATCGGCTCTCTCACTTGAGTGATCAGCTCGTCACCCGTAACGGCGTCTGGTTCATGGGTTTGGCCTCCTTAGCGTTTCTCATTTACACCCACGGTGAAGTGAAGCTCCTCGTCGTCATGTACAGCATTAACGTATTCCTGACTTTTACGTTCTCTCAGCTTGGCATGTGCCGCCACTGGTTCGAGGTACGGCGATCGGAGCGTGCCTGGGTACGCAAGCTGTCGGTGAACGGGCTGGGGCTCTCGTTCACCGGTCTCATCTTGTGTGTAACGATCGCTACCAAATTCACCGAAGGCGGCTGGATCACTTTAGTTGTCACCCTTGCTTTCGTCCTTGTCTGCCAAGTCGTGCGAATGCACTATGATCGGGTCCAAAACGCGCTCAAAAGCCTCGACGATTCTCTGCTCAATATTCCGTTTCAGCCGAATCTGCGCGAGCCGGTGCCGGCCAAAAATCCGGGCGCGCCGACGGCTGCGCTCATCGTGCGCGATTTTGATGGCATCTCCGTTCATACCTTGCTTAACGTCCAGCGGCTCTTCCCCAACTATTTCAAAAATATCGTTTTCATTTCCGTCGGCGTTATCGATACCGGTCAGTTTAAAGGTCACAGCGAGATCGAGAGTCTCAAACGCAAAACCGAGGAGAATCTCAAGAGCTTTGTCGAGTACGCCAATTGTCTGGGGTGGTACGCGGAGTCGCGCTACGCGCTTGGAGTGGATGTGATCACTGAGCTCGAGCGCCTGTGCGAAGCGGTCGCCAAGGAATTTCCGCGCACGGTGTTTTTCAGCGGCAATCTCGTTTTCGACGAAGAGAATCCATTTACCCGATTGCTGCACAATCACACGCCATTTACGTTGCAACAGCGACTGCAGTTCGCCGGGCACGATATGATGATTCTGCCGATTCGCGTATTTGCCAAAGGTCAGACGAATGCATAAGCAAAAGCTTTCCGGATCGCACAAACATTCCGACTTGGCTGCAAACGGGAAGACCGCCGGAGACTCGGTAAGGAGGGCTTTTGACGAAATATTCCTAGCGCGCGCGACTTTATCTATTTTTCGCCATTATCTATTTTTCGCCTTGACAGCCCAGAACTAACTTGTTAGGTAAAAAAGACTTTTTGCCTTCACACAGTTTTATCCGGGGAGAGTGTATGTTAGAAAGAGAAGAGGAGTTGCTTAACAGCAAGCAAGTCGCCGTCATTCTGGACATGAGTCCGGACACTGTGAATGAGTTTGCCCGTAAAAACATTCTGCCCGCCTTCAAAAAAGGCAAGCAGTGGAGATTTCGCAAACGGGACGTTTCAATTTTTTACAAGAAACAACCGAAAGATATCCGCGACGCATAAGTGTCGGCAGGTTTGCGTGGGGTGGGGAAAATGGCAGACATCGAGGCACACGAGAGCAAACTTTACTCGGAGTTCGCGCCACTTTATGACAAGGTTTTTGGGAAGATCTTCTATAGCCGCTTGGAAAGGGTAATCGAGGATCTTGGCATTCCGCCCGGCGCTAACGTTCTCGAAGTGGGCGCTGGTACCGGCACGTCCTTTCCGGCGTATCCAAGCCATTGTGAAATCACCGGCGTTGATTTGGCCCCCGACATGTTGGCGCGCGCGCGCCAAAAGATCGAGGATAATGGCTGGTCCCATTTCAAGGTCATGGAGATGAATGCCCTCGATCTAGACTTTCCTGATAATACTTTTGACTACGTCATGGCGTTTCACGTCGTCACTGTCGTGCCTGATCCGGAGCGAATGATTGCCGAAGCCAAGCGGGTATGCAAACCAGGCGGCAGAATTGTCATCGTGAATCACTTCACCAGCGATGTTCCGCTGCTGGGGATGGTCACCCAAGCATTAGACCCGATCACGCGCTGGCTCGGTTGGCGTACGGACCTCAAACTGAAACCATTCATCGAAACCGCCAAACTCAAGGTCGAAAAGATCTACAAACTGAATAAAACGTCCCTCTATACGGTTCTGTTGTTGCGAAAAGAAACCCGCACGTTTTCTGCGATGCGCGAGCTCTGAGACTTGATCCAAGCACGTCCTGCCTCCGATTAACCCGAAGTCGGGTAGTGATTCAGTTAGTTAGCTCAAGATCTCTCACTTCGTTCGAGATGACAGATCAGCTCGTTTGTTGTCATTCCGAGCGGAAGCGAGGAATCTTTCTCGACCTGAAGATTCGTAGCGCGCTCTAAGTGAACCACTACCCGAAGTCGAGGAAGGTCTCTCCAGAACACAACTCCCTACGCGTGCCTGAGAAGACAATTTGCGCAGAAAAAAATAGAATTTGAATTTAGCTGTTGGAAAAAACGTCGGGGAAGCCACGTTCCCCTATTCGATGACGGCTGTTGGAGAATTGCTATCGAGGCAGATCTTTGGGGTTCTCTTTCTTCGCGTCTTTGCTAGCTTCGTCATCGTCTCCCCCGGTTACGCCTTTTTTGAAATCGCGAATCGCCTTCCCCAGTCCACTGCCAATCTGTGGCAGCTTGCTCGGTCCAAAAATAACCAGCGCGATCACCAAAATAACCATCAGTTCCGGCACGCCCAATCCAAACATGATTTCCTCCTACCCCTTACGCTTCACTGCGAAGAATACCGCGTTATCGCCGCGTTGCACAAGCAGCAGTATACGGTCACCACGACGTCCCTGGCGCGTTGCCCGTTCGAAGTCCCGGACATTGCCGACCGGCCGCTGATTGACTTCCCGGATGACATCTGCCGGCTCGATACCCACCTGATCGGCGGGACTGCCCGGTTGAACTTCGACTACCAGCACACCTTTGGATGAATTCAAGCCTAACCGGCGCGCCGCTTCAGGCGTAATTCTCTGAACCCGCAGCCCCAGTTCCGGGTCGCGCGCTTCAATCTGTTGATTGGGGTCGTTTTCGTCCTGCAGCTCGCCAATTTTTACGGCCACCGTTTGCTCTTTTTTGTCGCGAAAAATTTTCAGCGTTACCTTCTGCCCCGGGGGCGTATCGGCAATCACACCGGGGAAATCGTGGCTCTTGGGCACGGCTTTGCCGTTGAACTCGACGATGATGTCGCCGGTCTTGACCCCGGCTTCGGCGGCCGGACTATTTTCGGCAACCTCGGTCACGACCGCCATTTCGCTCGGGTTGCGCGCAAGGCCCTGCGATGAGGCCATCGCCACTGTCACGTCCTGGGCTCGGACGCCGAGCCAGCCGCGCACTACGCGGCCATTCTTGCGTAATTGTTCGACGATTTTCTTCGCTAGATCGATCGGAATCGCAAACCCGATACCGACATTGCCTCCGGTCTGACTGAAGATCGCACTATTGACGCCGACAACTTCGCCCACAGCATTAATCAGCGGTCCACCGCTGTTTCCAGGATTGATAGACGCGTCGGTCTGAATAAAGCTGTCATAAGGACCAGCGCCAATCACGCGTCCTTTGGCGCTGACGATTCCCGCCGTCACCGTGTGCTCCAAACCGAACGGATTGCCGATCGCCATCACCCAATCGCCGACGTCCAGTTGGCTCGATGTGCCGAGCTTGGCAAACGGCAGATTGCCGGGTGATTTTCGAGTTTTGATCAATGCGATGTCGGTGCGATCGTCCTTGCCCACCAACCGCGCTTCGTATTCGGTCTGATCAGCCAATTTAACTTTGATCGTGTCCGCACTCCGTACGACGTGGTAGTTGGTCAAGATTTCGCCGTCCTTGCTGATCAAGATACCTGAACCGAGACTGCGCTGGGTACTCTCCTTGGGAATCGTTTCCCCGAAGAAACGGTTAAAAAAATCCTCGATCGGATCGTTGGATCCGGAGCGCGGCGAGCGCTGCGAGCTCGTCGAAATGTTGACCACCACCGGCATGGTTTTCTTGGCGATGGCGGCAAATGACGGCGGCCGAGTGGTCTCCAACGCGGCGAGATTTGCCGCAGCGCCTGAGATCGGCGCGATCGCCAGCAACGAGAATACGACGAAGCCTAAACCGTATCTCAAACCGGACCCAATCGATCTCCGTGTCGCGCGATTCATTCGTCCATGCGCATTTCCAGCCATAGTCAACACGCTCATACACTAGCAAATTTTGCTGATGGATTTAAAGCGGCTCAAATGTCGCCGAACATTTGCAAATCCGCGGGTCAATGGCTATGAAGAAACGACCTTTTTCGTTTGTGGAACGACATGAAACCAGCCCCCATCGATTACGACACCGTCCGGGAAATGCTGCGCACGGCGACGCCGGATCGGGTCTTGCGATTCATCGGCAAAAGCCATCCTGCCGACATCGCGCTTTTGTTCAAAGGCCTGGAGCCCATCGAGGTGCGACAGCTCTTCGACATTCTGTTCTCATCCCGCAGAGCCGCCAAGACTTTGAAGGAGCTTCCGCCCGAACTCCTGCCCGACGTTCTGGCCTTGATCGATGACGAAAAAGTCGGGCGCTTGATCGTCCGGGCCGATCCGGACGACGCCGTGACGTTTATCGACAGCCTGGCGGAAGAGCGGCGCGAGAGAGTTTTAGCTCTGCTTGATCCGGAGCGCCAAGCCGCCGTGCGCGAGTTGATCAATTATCCAGAAGGTACGGTGGGCAGAATCATGACCACCGATTTCATGGCGCTTTCCCCCGACACGACGGCTCAGGGCGCCATCGACAAAATTCGCGAGCGCGGCGAGTTGGAAACATTTTTCTATCTCTACGTCGTCGATGACGTCGGCAAACTCGTCGGCGTGGTGCCGATTCGAAATCTGGTGATCGCTCCTCCCGACCGCACGCTCACCGAGATGATGATCGCCGACCCGGTCAAAGCCAACGTTTTCATGGATCAAGAAGAGGCCGCTCGGCTCGTGTCGCGGTACGAGCTCTTGGCGCTGCCGATCGTCGACGAAGCAGGCCGTCTGGAAGGCATTATCACCGTCGACGACGTCATCGACATCATCAACCAAGAGAGTACCGAGGATATGTACAAGATGGTCGGCTTGGCCGAGGAAGATCGGGTGTTCACGCCGATTTCACGATCGGTCAGAATGCGCCTCCCCTGGACGATTTTGAATCTGCTCACGGCCACGCTGGCGGCCTCGGTAGTGGGCCTGTTCGAAGGCACGCTGCACGAGATTATCGCGCTGGTGACTTTCATGCCCGTCGTCGCCGGCGTCGGCGGCAACGGCGCAACGCAAACCGCCACTGTGATCATTCGCGCGATCGCGCTTGGCGAGTTGGAATTTGCTTCTGCCTGGAAAGCGATCGTTAAACAGGTATCCGTAAATATTTGTATCGCCCTTGCCGCCGGCGGCATGATCGCGGTGGGCGCCACATTATGGAAAGGCAATCCTTTCCTCGGGATTGTGCTGGCGAGCGCGATGATTTTCAACCTCGGTTTGATGGCCGGTTTTGCCGGCGCCGCTATTCCGTTGCTTTTGAAGGCGTTCAAGTTTGACCCCGCGCTGGGCTCCGGCATCATCGTCACCGGACTCACAGACGCCTTCGGTTTTCTGTCATTCCTCGGGCTCGCCACGTTTTTCCGCCATTATTTAATTTAGCTCGCGTGGTTTGCGGCGAGAAAGGACCGCTAGAGAACCCCGGCAATCGGCCTTGGACCAAAAAACCAAACCGCAGGAACCGGTTCGACGTGAAAGGTCAGAAAATGGAGAAGCCGCTGGCGCCTAAACCCGCACTGAACGCCAAGAAAAAGGTCACTCGACTCGAATCATTTGCCGTTAATAATCCGCTTAGCCGGCGTTTTCCGATGTGAGGGCGGCGGGCGCAGGACTTTTCTGGAGCAAAAAAAGCATCCCGCCGAGCAAGCTATCGAGCGCCACGATCAAAAACAACAAGATCCCAAAGGCGATGGCCTTCTCGGTGCCGATACCGATAACCGCGAGCAAAAAAACGTAACCGCCCTCGCGCAACCCGAGACCGTTGACACTGATCGGGATCGCGGCAAACGTCCCCACCAACGGATAGACGATGATGCAAAAAGAAAACGGCAAATCCAAATCGAGAGCCCGCCCCATGGCGACATGCATCCAAGTCTGAATTAAATGAACCGCCACGGAAAGCAGCGTCGCGGCGCCAAGCGCGCGCCACTGAGTTCGATAGCTTCTGAGCGCTAGGCGCAATTTGACCACGAGCTGATGGCCGTCTTCAGGCAACAGCGGCCGCAACAAGGGAACTGACAAAGCGCCGACAAGAAATGCCAGAGCGAGCAGCAACGTTGCCGTGCGCGCCGCGGATGGGATCGGGTAAGCAGGAAACAACAGGAGTCCGGCGGCTCCGAGCCAAACCAGCACCACCATGCCGATCCCCCGGTCCATAAGAACCGACATCGCCGCGTGCACGGTGGTGACGGCCCGCCCTTTGGCATGGGCTTGCTCATCTCTGACAAGATAGTAGACCCGGCTGACGTCTCCGCCGACCGTGCCTGGGGAAAAAAGATTGAAAAACATGCCGATCAAATAGTAACGAACCATATCCTTGAAGGGCGTTTTGATGCCGATCGGTCGGGCCAGAGCCGCCCATCTCATCGCGCTGACACCCTGCGCCACCAGATAAACCGCGAGCGCCAGTGCAATATAAGAAAACTTCGCCGACGCGAAGGTGTGAAAGAACCGCTCGATGTGTATACGCGAAAGAAAATACGCGAGCAGGCCTCCGCTAACGAGAAGCTTGATGAGAAAGATGATGACGGGTTTGGCCTTTTTCATCCTTCCAGTGACGGTTCGATGAGTACTTGCGCATCATCTTTTTCGAGTCGATCCACCAAGACTTTTCGCCCAACAACATGGAGCCGTCCTTCAGCATAGAGCTGAATCGCGCGCGGATAGATCCGATGCTCCTGCGTGAGAATTCGGGCCGCCAAGGTTTCCTCTGTATCGTCCGGAAATACCGGCACGACGGCTTGAATGATGATCGGCCCCTCATCACACTCTTCATTGACGAAGTGCACCGTGCAGCCGGAAAAGCGCACGCCATGCTCTACCGCCTTTTTTTGCACGTGGAGACCGGGAAATGACGGCAACAGAGCCGGGTGAATGTTCATGATGCGATTGGAGTAAGCCTTAACGAACACGGGCGATAGCAAGCGCATGAAGCCCGCGAGCACGACAAGTTCCACGCCCCGCCCGCGGAGCAGATCGACGACCGATTGATCGTAGGCTTCCCGGCTCGGAAATTCCTTGTGCTCCAACACTTCGGCCGGGATGCCGTGGTTCCGCGCGCGTACCAGTCCGTAGGCACCCGCTTTGTTGCTCAGCACCAGCTCGATCTTGGCGTCGAGTTTCTTTGCTTCGACGGCGTCGATGAGCGATTGCAGGTTTGTGCCGTTGCCGGAAACCAGCACCCCGATGGAAATTTGCCTAGCCATAGTATTCTCTTACGAGCGAATCGTCGCTGCCCGCGGTCCGTTTTGAATCTCGCCGACTATAAAGAATTTCTCACCGATTTTTTTGAGCGTCTGAGCGATACTATCGGCGTCCTTTTTGCCGACCACCAGGATCATCCCAAGGCCATTGTTGAATGTACTGTCCATTTCGCGCTGAGCGACGCCGCCGATCTTCTGAATCAAACTGAAGACCGGCGGCACCTTCCAACTCGAGCGCTCGATGAGAGCCCGCCGACCCTCTGGCAGCACGCGCGGGAGATTTCCGGTGATTCCGCCGCCGGTGATATGGGCCACCCCTTTGATAGCATGTTTGGCAAACAACGCACGCGTGACCTTCGCATAAATCCGCGTCGGCTCGAGCAGCTCTTCGCCCAGCGTTCGGCCGAGTTCGGCAATGCGCTGACCGACTTTCAGGCGTCCCTTCTCGAATAACACCTTCCGCGCCAATGAATAACCATTGCTGTGCAGTCCACTCGAGGGAAGACCGATTAATATATCGCCGGCGACGATCGCGGCAGGGTTAATCATTTTTTCCTTCTCCACAACCCCGACGACGAATCCGGCGAGATCGTATTCGCCGGCGGAGAAATCGCCGGGATGCTCTGCGGTTTCCCCGCCGATCAACGCACATTCCGCCTCCCGGCAACCGCCGGCGATGCCGCGCACCACGGCGCCGGCGATTTCGACATCGAGCTTACCGCAAACAAAGTAGTCCAGGAAAAACAGCGGCTCTGCCCCTTGGGTCAAGATATCGTTCACGCTCATAGCGACGAGATCGATGCCGACGGAGTCGTGAATGCCGCTCATGAACGCGATCTTGAGCTTGGTTCCAACGCCGTCTGTGGAGGAGACTAAAATCGGATGACGATAACCGCGACTTTTTAGATCAAAAAGCGCGCTAAACCCGCCGACGCCTGCCAGCACGCCGGGAATATTCGTTCTCTTTGCAACCGGGCCGATACGGCGCACGAGCGCATCGCCGGCTGCGATGCTGACGCCCGCCTTTGCGTAAGTTAATCCTTGCTTGATCGCCATTTAAGCTGGTTTTTCGGACCGTAGGAGAGTGCGTATCGCCATGCGCCTCTCACGGCATCATAGCGCAGTGTGCCGTCAATTTCACATGGTCGAACCGGCGGGCGAGGCGGGAACGCCGCCGGCCGCGGCCAGCAGCGCGCGAATCTTCAAGGTATACTCGCCGAACTTTACCGCGCTCATCATCTCGATCGTGCGCGGCCGCGGCAAGTCGATGACGATTTTTTCCAGCAATCTCCCCGGCCGGGCGGACATGACGACAACGGTGTCGGAGAGAAACACGGCTTCCTGAATGCTATGAGTAACGAACAGCACCGTTTTCTTGCGCTCTTCCCAGATGCGCAGGAGTTCTATGTCCAATTCGTCGCGAGTCATCGCATCGAGCGCGCCGAAGGGCTCATCCATGAGCAACAGTTGCGGATCGGTAACCAAGGCGCGGCAAAGCGAGACTCGCTGTTGCATGCCGCCGGAGAGCTCGTGCGGATACATCTCCTCGAACCCGTCCAAACCG
>DASXSW010000010.1:0-4086 GCA_036505755.1 Binatia bacterium
GGCGAAATTGGGCATCAAGCTCAACGGCGGAAAGGTCAGTATCTGATTCCTGGCCGTCAATGTCTGTCTGGGAATCTGTCAATTGGATTTGAGCGACGCATCCACGTAGGGGCAGACCTATGTGTCTGCTCTTCCGAGCGGGCGACCACAGGGGGGTTGCCCCTACCAATGATTGGGAAACGGAATTAAGGCCCGCTTCCAGGCGGGTTTACAAATTGTAACTATTTTCGCGACAGGAATGCGAACTAAGATTTACCGCGCCCACTCTGTCGAGCTCGATTCAGAAGAGATTCGCTCCGGTGAATGGTTTGCCCGCGCCACAATTGTCATCGAAGAGAACAGGAAGACCAAGAGAATTCCGATCTTTGGCAGGCGTCGGGCGACTTTCGAAACTCAGAGACAGGCAGACACCTACGCGCTCGAACTCGCGAAAATGTGGATTGACGGTAGAACGTGGGGCACCAACGGCCATGGCTAAAGGCTGAGTGAATCAGGAGGATGTGATGGAAATTGCCGACGCACAAAAATTCTTACAAGAAAACCACCGCGCCTGCATCGCTGTGCGGCAAAAGGACGGCTGGCCGCAAATGACCTTGGTCACGCCGGGCATCGACCCTGAGGGACGGGTGATCATTACGTCGCGGGGCACGACCTACAAGCTCAAGCACTTGCGCCGCGACCCGCGGGTCTCAATGCTGATTTTCGGCGAACAATACAGCGGATCGAAGTTCGTCCAGATTCACGGCACCGCAGAAATTATCGACCTACCAGACGCGATGGACATGCTGATCTACTGGTACAGGCAGCTGCGCGGCGAGCACAAAAATTGGGATGAGTACCGCAAGCAAATGGTCGATCAGAAACGAGCGATCATCCGCGTTAAGATCGACAAAGTCGGCCCACAGAGCGTGAACCGGATTTGACCGCATAGAGCACCAAGGCCAAAATTGGGGGCGGGTTTGCAACCCGCCCTCTTTGTTTTCAAGCCGCCGCTCTTAGCCGTGCGCGATCGTGCGGCGATTCTAAATGATCCAAATTCGGCCCTAACGGGACGATCCCCGTGGGGTTGACGTTGAGCTGCCCGTAATATCCCGCCTTAATTTTCTGCAAATCCAAAGTCTCTTTGATCCCCGGCCACTGATAAAGCTCGCGCAGATAGTTCGCTAGATTCGGATAATCTTGTATCCGCCGTAGATTACACTTGAAGTGGCTATAGTAGACTAAATCGAATCGGAGCAGTGTCGGAAAAGCACGCCAGTCGGCCTCCGTGATACGGTCGCCAGCCAAGTATCGTCGTTCGCCGAGTAGATTCTCCATCATATCGAGACACTGAAAAACTTTCTTCGCCGCCTCCTCATAAGCTTCCTGCGACCGAGCAAATCCCGCTCGGTACACACCGTTATTGAAATGGCCATAGACAACCGCGTTGATTCGATCGATCTCGCCACGCAGTTCTTCCGGATAAAAATCGTAGCTCACATCGGTATGCGCGCGAAAGGCGGAATTGAACATTCGGATGATTTCCGGCGATTCATTATTGACGATCGTGCGCCGTTCGCGGTCCCACAGCGTAGGCACCGTCACCTTGCCCGTATATCCAGGATCCGCCGCAGCGTACACTTGATACAAACGAAAAATCCCGTCGTCGCACGGCTGCAAATCATCGATGCCCTCCGAATAGGCCCAGCCTTCGGTCTTCGGCTTGTCGGCGAGCGACATGGACACGACGTTTTCGAGTTTTTTGAGCTTGCGAAAAATAATCGTTCGATGCGCCCACGGACAGGAGTGGGAAACAAATAAATGGTAGCGGCCAGGCTCCGCCTTGAATCCGGCGCTCCCAGAAGATCCCGGACTGCCGTCCGCTGTAATCCAGTGGCGGAACTGCGAATCGGCGCGGACAAAACTGCCGCGCGTGTCGGTGGGGATCCGGTCGTCGTTACTCCATTTGCCGTTTATCATATGGCCCATCGGATTTGCTCCTTTTCCTTCGCTAGATGACTTCTATCAGAATCCCGACAAACGAAAAAGGCACTTTCTCCGCGTCCTCAGCGCGGTGAAGCATTCAAAGCCTCCGTGTGCTTCATACGCATTGACACTGGAATAGCGGTTCTGCGATAAGCTGGTAAATCATATGCGACAAGCAGGAGAAACAATGGAGACAGTCGGCTTCATCGGTCTCGGCAACATGGGCGGCCCTGTCGCCGGCCATATCCAGCGCGCGGGCTTCCCGATGGTTGTGTTTGATCTTCGGGAAGAAGCGGCACGCCCATTTCGCGAGCGCGGCGCCAGGGTCGTCGATTCCGCCCGCGATCTAGCACAGCACTGCGACGTCATCATCACCGCGCTGCCCATGCCCAAAGATGTCGAGCAGGTTGCGTGCGGCCCCAGAGGAATTTTGGAGGGAATAAAACCTGCATCGGTCTACATTGATATCTCGACAAGTCCGCCATCACTGATCCGTCAGCTTGAACCGCTCTTTCGTGCCAAGGGCGCGTTCGTGCTCGACGCTCCCGTCGCCTCTGGCCAGCCGGGCGCCGCGCGCGGTATCCACGAAGTCATGGTCGGCGGCGAGAAAGAAATCTTCGATCGGGTCACACCGATCCTGCGTGCTTTCGGCGATCAGGTGTTGCACGCCGGTCCATTGGGCAGCGGCAGTATCTGCAAGCTCGTCCACCAGATGATGAACTGCACGATTTCTCAAGCGATCGCCGAAGGACTTACGCTCGGCGTCAAGGCCGGCGTAGAAACCAAAGCGCTTTGGGAATGCGTTCGCCGCGGTATGGTCGGGCGCATGCATGTGCTGCACGTACAAGTGCCGCAGACAGTCTTTCGCAACGATTTCGAAACCGAAACATTTCCGCTCAATCTGCTGCGTAAAGACGTCGGTCTCGCGACGGCGCTTGGGCGCGAGCTCGATGTCCCTTTGCCGCTGGCGAACATCGCTGAACAAAGTCTTATCGAGGCCGTCAAGCGCGGCTGGGGCGACAAGTCGGCGTACACCGTCACCTTTCTGCTTCAGGAAGAAGCCGCCAAAGTCGAAATCAGAAGTGCGGATGTAGACCCCGCGCAAGCGGCGAAATATATTTCGACGCATCCTGATTCGACGTGACCCCACGCCGCGGCGTTTGCGAGCGCGGACGGCTTGAACTGTTTTGAACGATTTGAACGACTTGAACGTTTCGTAAGCGTGACCGGAGGTGACCGATGGCCAATAACGGTTTCAAAGTTCTCGACAGCGACATGCACATCCTCGAGCCCCCCGATCTCTGGCAGCGCTACATCGACAAGAAGTTTAAACATCTCGCGCCGGTCGGCACCACCGATCACGTGCGGGACCTGCGTTTGGTCGGCCCCGATGGCCGCGCATGGGGCCGACCTGCCGATCCTCCGGCGGGCACACTGCCGCCGCCCGGCCATATTTTTTACAAAAACCAAAAGCTCTTTCGGCCCCACTTCGAGCGCGGCTGGACTGCGCAAGTGCAGCTCGACGCGATGGAAGAAGAAGGAATCGATCTGGCGATTCTCTATCCGAGCCGTGGGCTGAACGTGCTCAGCATTCCTGACTTGGATCGCGCATTCGCCGACGCGCTCGCGCGCGCTTACAACGATTGGCTCTACGAATTCTGCCAGGCCGATCCAAGCAAGCTCGTCGGCGCCGGCATGATTTCGCCTTTCAACATCGACGACGCGATCGCCGAGACGCGCCGCTGCGTCGATCAGTTGGGCTTCCGCGCGATCTTTCTGCGCGCCAATATCGTCAACGGCCACAACTGGCACGAGCCGTATTACGCGCCGCTGTGGTCCGCCCTCGAGGATCTCGGCGTACCGCTCGGCTTTCACGAGGCGAACAACTCGGCGGCCCGGCAGGTCGGCGAACAATTCGGTTACGATTTTATGTTGCGCCATACCTTTTCCCATCCCGTGGAACAGATGCTCGCCGTCGGTAGTTTCTGCGGCGGCGGGGTCTTGGATCGCCATCCTAAACTGCGCGTCGCCTTTCTTGAAGGCAATTGCGGCTGGCTGCCGTTTCTTTTATGGCGTCTCGATGAACATTGGGAATTGTACGGCGACCAATGGGCGCCGGAG
>DASXSW010000011.1:0-2477 GCA_036505755.1 Binatia bacterium
AGGATAGCGGCGCCCAAAGGAGCCAGAGTAATAAACTGGAGATAACCCACGGCTGTAACGGCTAGAATCGCCAGAATGAGCCGCAGACAAAATCTGAAACTGCCAGGAGCCTCTTTCGGACGTTGAAAAAGCATCCGCCGATCGTTCTCCGTGACGATCGGTAGATTACGTCGGTAGCGACGGTAATGCACCAGCCTGATTGCAAACCAAATCATCAAAAAAAATATGGGTACTTCCGATAACAGGTATCCAACTCTATCCATGGTGTGTGATTGCGTTCCCGTTCGGGAGCGGCTCCTTTGATGTTTGTATTTTCAGCAACTGGCCCCCTAATAAATTTGTATAAGAACCGTGGATGCATGTCAAAGCCTCCAATTCGCGCATGAAGATGACAATTTTTTGTCGATCTCGCGTTGGAGCCGATGACGGCCAAAGCAAGTGGCTGGCGAGAGCGGCGCAGCGCTCAATCGGACCAAACTCATTGGTACTGCTGGATGGCTGCCACGACAGCGGTGACCGTTGGGCCGGGATCGGTCTGATCTTTGAAACCCGCAAGGCGCTCGCAAATTTCTGCCGCGGCGTTGTGAAAACCGGCCGGCAGACCGGCAGCCTCGAAGGCCTCTGCGATCTCGCGCATCTCGCCAACGTATCGCCACATTTTGGGTGCCGCTACCGCGGCGGCTCGCACGCATTTATTTTCCAGCGCCGGTTGAGAGATACTCCATTCTTCGAGCAACGCTTGGTCTACACCTTGATGGGCTGCCAGCGCGCGGATGGCGAGGATAAGAGCGTCGGTACCTTTGGTCCAGGCGGCGTAGACGACTTTGAGTGCCGATGCTTCGCCGGGAGTGGCGCCGATATTGCGCGCGTCCAGCATGCTTGCTGAAAATAGCTGGGCGATCTCCTCGGCCTTTTCGCCTGAGAGATACAGTCTTGTCGTGCCCGCTTTCTTCACTGGCGATCCGATGATACCGCCGTCGACAAAACTTGCTCCGGCTTTGGCGACGATGTCGCCGATCTCTTCCGCGGTGGCGCGCGACACGGCGTTGGCATCGACGTAGATGCCTTTGAATTCTTGCGCGGCCACACTCACGGCGATTTCCTTCGCGAATTCCGGCGGACAGACTGAGAACACGATCTCGCTCTGGGCCACGGCTGCGGCTAAGCTTTCCACTTCGATCAAGCCGGCCTGTTTAGCACGCGCCCGCGATGCGGCGCTTCTTTGTTTCGAGGCCCACAGCACGCGCGCGCCACTGGTGGCGGCGCAGGCGCCGATGGTCGAGCCCATGTTTCCTGGGTGAAGCAACGCGACAGTTTTCATGTTGAAATCCTCCCTCGTTGGAAACTAGTCGAGATGATCTCCGTGAGTCAAGAACAGTTTGCCCGCTAGTCTGTCTTGACGATGTCAAGCCGCATTGATATTCCAGCAACCATGCTAATACTCAGCAACGAGGA
Source organism: Binatia bacterium (assembly GCA_036505755.1). Lineage (GTDB taxonomy): Bacteria > Desulfobacterota > Binatia > UBA9968 > UBA9968 > DP-20. Next base: position 1,456 of record DASXSW010000011.1, read on the forward strand.
AATCGAATCGTTTCTGTCTATCAACACCTGCATCGATGCTCTACAGAAGGCTTACGGTAGCTGGGACAAAGGCACGGCGATCAACCGGCCGCGTACCGATTTGGTTCTGCCGTCGTCGAACGAGGCGGGCGTTTACGCTTTCAAGTCGATGGAAGCCGGCCTTTACGAGCCGCCGATCGTCGCCATGCGCATTAATTCGGATATTATCCGCTGGAACCAGCAGGGCGATAGAACGATCAAAACAAAAATTCCCGCGGCGCCGGGTGACAAGTACGTCGGACTCGTCATGTTGTTTTCGACCATTACCGGCGAGCCGCTGGCGATGTTTCCCGACGGCGTCGTGCAACGCATGCGCGTCGCGTCGAGCAGCGCAATCGCCGCCCGGTACCTTGCGCGCGAGGATGCTAGCACTGTGGCGCTCTTCGGTTCCGGTTGGCAGGCGGGCAGCCACTTGCCGGCGATGTGCGCCGTGCGGCCGATCAAAAGAGTCAACGTGTTCAGCCCGACCAAGGCCAACCTCGACGCTTTTGTGAAAGAACTCCAGCCCAAAGTCAGCGCCGAAGTGCGAGCGGCGGAATCTCCCGAAGCTACGGTGCGCGATGCCGACATTATCGCCACCACTACGAATTCTCTAACCCGCGTCGTCAATCCCGATTGGGTAAAACCCGGACTGCACCTGACGTGCGTCCGCGTTCCGGAGCTCGGCGACGAAACAATCCGGCGAATCGACCGGCTAGTCATTCACGCGCACCAGCACGCGCCGCAAAACTACGTCGCCGGATACGGCGAAGAAGGCATCGCAGCCCACGACGCCATCGACATCATTCGCAAAGGTCCGGCGCATGCGCGCGAGGTAAAAGTCGAGCATCCCTTTTGGCTGTCAGCGCCGGCGCTAAAGGAGCTCGTCACGGGTAAATTCCCCGGCCGCGCCAGCGCCGACGAGTCGACGTGCTTTCTCAATAACATCGGCATCGGCCTGCAATTTGCCGCCGTCGGCGCCGCGGTTTTTAATGAAGCCAAGG
>DASXSW010000012.1:0-8173 GCA_036505755.1 Binatia bacterium
ATTTCGGTAATCTCCGAGAGCCCTAACGCCTTTGATTACGCATTGCATTTAGAACTTTTTCCGAGGTGATGGGCAAATCGCGGATGCGCACGCCGGTGGCGTCGTAGACCGCGTTGGCGATGGCCGCGGCCACCGGCACGAGCGGCGGTTCGCCGAGTGCTTTGGCGCCGTAGGGCCCGATGGGATCGGGGTGCTCGATCAATATCGCTTCGATGGGCGGAGTATCAAGTAGGTTGGGAATCTTAAACGAATCGAGATTCAAGGTCAGCGGTGCGCCGGTGTCGGGATCCATCGGGATCTCTTCCATCAGCGCGTAGCCGAGGCCTTGGACGACCCCGCCGATGATCTGGCCGCGCGCGGCTTCTGGGTGGATGATGCGGCCGGAGTCGTGCACCGCGACGTAGCGTAAGACCCGAACGGCACCAGTGTCTGGGTCGACTTCGACCTCGCTAAAATGGGCGGCAAAGGAATTGATGATATGCGTCTTGCTGCCGGCGCGCAGTTTCGCTTCGCCGACAATCGTTTGGTTCGGTTGACGTCGGATGACATGACTCGCGGGGATTTTTATGTCGGGTGTATCGGCGATTGAGATGAATCCATTGCCCAACGCCAAGCGCGCCGGCTCCACTTCTAGCAGTTTCGCGGCGCTTTCCAGCAAGCGCTGTTTGGCGTCGGCCGCGGCTTGGTGCGCCGCCAATCCTGATGTGAAAGTCGTCGTGCTGCCGGAAGTGCTGTGCGCAAACGGCGTCATCGCGGTGTCGGCAAAAATCGCGTGAACGCTTTCAAAATTGACGCTGAGAGTTTCGGCGACGATCTGTCGAAGAATTGTCCAGGCGCCCTGACCGATCTCGGTGATGCTCATCAACAATTCCGCGTTGCCATCCGGTTTCATTTTAACGACGGCGGAGGACTGCGATTGACCCGTCTTGTAAATACACGCAGCCATGCCCATGCCGCGGTATTTGCGATCGACGATGCGCTTGCGCGGGCCGTCGGGACGCGGCTTCCAGCCGATTCGCGCGGCGCCTTCTTCGAGGCATTCGGCTAAGTAGTTGCTGGAGAAGGGAACGCCGCCTTCGATGGGTTGTGCCGGGATGAGACTATCAAGCGGCGTCATGCGCGCGCCGGGTTGACCTGCGGGGCGAACGCAGTTGCACAGGCGAAATTCCAGCGGGTCCATGCCGAGCTTTTCAGCGACTTCGTCGGCGAACGACTCCAGCGCAAAGTGAGCCTGGGGCGCGCCGAGCCCCCGGTACGAACCGGCGACCGGGCTGTTGGTGTAAGCGACCTTGCCGACGAAGCGGGCATTCGGGCAGGTGTAAAGATATGTGAGACCGTGGCCCAGCCGGGAGGCGACGCCGTAGCCCGGAGCGTAGGGGCCGGTGTTTAGCGCGCTGGTGGCGTCGATGGCCGTGATGGCGCCGTCGCGTTTGAGTCCCATGCGGATGCGGGTGGTCGTCGCGTGGCGCCATTTGCCGTAACCCAGTTCTTCCTCGCGCGTGTAGCCCATGCGCACGGGCTTGCCCGCTTTACGAGCGAGCAGCGCCGTGATCGGTCCCAACCGCGTCTCATCTTTACTGCCGAATCCCCCGCCCAGGTATGCCGCGATCACCCGCACCTGATCGTGCGGCAGGGCGAAAATTTTGGCGAGTTTTTCGCGGTCGCCGTAAACATTGCGGCTGGCTTTCCAAACCGTGAGTTTATCGCCATCCCACGAGGCGAGGCTGTAGCGCGGCTCCAGGGCAAGCGGGCTGGTGGATTGCGTGCGGTAGGTCTCCTCGACGATTATTTCGGCTTCCCTCATGCCGCGATCGATGTCGCCGCGGAAAAATTCAATCGGTACTTTGCCCGCGAGATTTGTCCCACCGCGAACGGACGGCGCGTCGGGTTTGAGAGCGCACTCCGCATCCAGTACAAAGGGCAGGGAACGATACTCAACCTGAATCAACCGTAACGCTTCGTCGGCGATTTCTTCGGTGTCGGCGGCAACGGCCGCCACCTCATCGCCGACATGCCGTAATGTTCGATTGAGCAGGTAAACCGGTGCGATGGGTTCCTGAGTTGGCGTGGAATCGCCAGCCTCAAAGGGAATTGCCGGAGCATCGCGATGCGTCATCACAGCGCGCACCCCTGGCAGCGCCTCGGCCTTCGACGTGTCGATGCTTATGATCTCGGCGTGAGCATAGGGACTACGCAGCGTTTTTCCATGCAAAAGATGTTTTGACGATAACCGGTCGGCGGAAAACTCGGCCGCGCCGGCGATCTTGGCGTGTGCGTCGACCCGCGTCACGGAATGACCAATGACCCGAAGCGCAGATTGCATGTGGGGTCTATCTTTAGGCATAGTGCTACGGATAATAGAAAAATTTTACTTTTGGATAGCAGAGAGTCAGGTTATCGACAAGCAGAAATCGTGATATGGCAAAACCGCAATTCCATCGCCGGACGTTGACAAGATCAGCGACAAAATGGATGTTGCACGGGAGAAGGGATTTTAACGGGTTCAAAGTCAATGCAACGTACCCAACTGATCATCGTTCGTCACGGACAAACCGAATGGAACATTAAAGGCATTCGCCAAGGTAATCTCGATAGTCGGCTGACTGAAAAGGGCATGGCCCAGGCGAAAGCATTGGCGCAGCGGCTAACGCGTGAACATTTCACGGCGCTGTACAGTAGTGATCTAGGTCGCGCCGTTCAGACGGCCGAAGAGGTAGCGAGCGTGACAGGGCATGAGATCATCACTGATCCGCGATTGCGTGAGCGGCACCTGGGCATCTTCCAAGGATTGAGCGGCGAGGAAATCAAGCAGAAGCATCCGGAGGAGTACAAACTGCACCGCAGCCTTGGACCGGATTATGTCATTCCCGGTGGAGAAAGTGTGAAGCAGCAGGTGGCGCGCAACATTGCTTATTTAAATGAAATTGGCTCAAAGCATTTGGGCGAGACGATTGTCGTGGTGACGCATGGCGGAGTTATCAGCGGGCTCTTCCGGCACACCTTTTCGATTCCGTTCAATGCGCCGCGCCGCTTCGAGTTCACCAATGCCGGACTGAACATCTTCGCCTACGAAGAAGGAGACTGGTTTCTCCTGACCTGGGGCGACGTGAGTCACCTCGCGCCGGACGGACGGACCGAAGGCGAAGATCCGTAGTCGCAGGCGGCATTCGAGCCGTTCAAGAAAATCGACGCGGGTCAGGCATTCGTTGTCGGCGAACGGCGCCGTTCCATCCTGATGGTGCATCCGGGCCGTTGAATATACACCTGGTTCGATTCCCTGCGCTTGCTCAGTTGTTCAATCATTTTTACTAGCGGCTGCGTGGCGTCCAGATATTCCCGTGGCTTGCCATCGTCGCCAAGCGCATTCACGTAATCTGCGCCGGCGTAGTAGCGGATGATCAGTTCTTCGTCGGAAACATTTGCGCCGTGCTTCTGGCGAATCTCGTGAAGCGTCGGCTCCGGTTGTTCCCAACGGCTCCAATCTTTGGCGCGAGGACGACTGAGGATCTTATCGCGGACCTTCGGGTCCATAAATTCGATCGCCTCTTTGCCCCAAATGCCGAGAGCGTATTGGATCACCTGGTCCGGGACTTCTTTGTAGCGTTCGCCGAGGATCACGTTGATGGCGGCCTGGGTGCCGACGAACTGCGAGAGCGGCGTGACCATGATCGGGTAACCGAATTCGGCGCGCACCCGGCCGGATTCCTCCAGCGCGGCTTCCATCTTGTGTTCCATGCCGACAATCTTAAGTTGGTGGCGCATGTTGGAGATCATGCCCCCGGGCACTTGGTGCTGGTATAACGAGTAATCATATTCGACGGGCCTGCCGATGGGCAGCCCCTCCTTTTTGGCGACGTAGGTAAAATGTTTCTCCACGGCCGCGAGCGGCTTCAAGTCGATCGCCGGGGTATATCCGAGAGCCTTTAAATTACTGGCGATGTTAAAAATCGACGGCTGCGCGGAGCCGTTCGCCAGGGGCGGTGTGGCTGTGTGCAGGATACGCATGCCGAGCTTGACGCCTTCGAGATAATTGAGCGGTGCCTGACCGCTGTTACAGTGGGCGTGAAACTCGACCGGGATATCGCCGGCGGCTCTTAGGACGACCGGGATCAGACTTCGCGCGCGCTCTGGCGTCAAAAGCCCGCCAACATCCTTGAAGCAGATACGCCATGGTTTAGCTGCCGCAGCCTCCTCGGCCTTCTTCGCATAATATTCGTCCGTGTGACGTGGCGAGACCGAGTAGATTAGATTCGCTACAGTGTCCATGCCGACTTTCTTGAGATCGGCGATCTCCTCTTTGAACGCGCTGTAGTCGTTCCAACAGTTCGAAGTTCGCGTCAATGTAAGGCCATATGACACGAGGCGCTCGACCAAGAGCTTGAGCAGAGCGTGCGGAGTTTTCTCGAACGCGCTGTGCATGCCGCCGTGATAGCGCAGGCGGGTTCTCTTAATGCGCTTGGTGCCTTCTTTTATCCAAGACCAGGGATTCTCTTTGTGCTCGCGGACATATTTTTTGAACATGACGCTGACGAAGAACTCCATCGACTCAAAGCCCGCCTGATCGAGGTGCTGCGCTGCCGGCAGCATAGCGCCGACCCGCATGTTGAGCGCCCAAAGACTTTGGTTGCCGTCGCGCACCGTCGTGTCGATAAAACGGACTTCGTCGCTCATCTCGCCTCCGACCGATGATCGTTCAAAAAATTCAAAACGTTCAAATGGTTCGTCCAGTAAATATGGGAGCTTCGTTTAATTTATTCTGGGCGTCGCTAGTATGACGGACATCTGATATCTGTATAAACTCCAGCGTCATAGATCAAACGGTCGAGGAGTGTAGCCGTGAAAAGCTATCGCAAAGAGCTTTGGTTCAACACGCCGACTCGGATTGCGTTCGTCAATATCACGCACCAGGTACAGGAATGCCTTCGCGAGAGCGGTATCAAAGACGGTATGGCGCTAATCAACGCCATGCATATCACCGCGTCCGTTTTCATCAACGATGATGAGTCGGGACTGCACCATGATTACACGGCATGGCTCGAGAAACTGGCTCCGCATGAGCCGATCAAGCAGTATCGCCACAATGATACCGGAGAAGACAACGCAGATGCGCATAAAACGACAGGTAATGGGACGCGAAGTGGTGGTGGCGATCAGCAACGGTAAATTGGATTTCGGTCCGTGGGAGCAAATCTTTTACGGTGAGTTCGATGGCCGGCGACGCAAGCGAGTGCTGGTAAAGATCATTGGAGAATGATCGAAAGTCCGGGAGACGGATGCCGGTTTCGAGATATGGAGAAAGGCTTGGGTGGCGCAGCGGCGCGAAGCAACCCGCCGTAAAGGAACGCCCGGAGGATCCGTATCGGCCACCATGTCCGCACTATCCGCATTGCATCGGCTGCCCATTCGTCGACGTTCCTTATCCCGAGCAACTTTCGCGTAAGCGCGACATCGTGAGGGAAGCATTCGCCGCGTTTCCATCGCTCGCGGCCCTGGAAATGCCACCGGTTACTCCGTCGCCGCGGCGGTTGGGCTATCGTAGTCGGGTGAAGGTCGTGGTGCGGAAAAATCGCAACGACATCGCCATCGGCCTTTACGTGCCGGGGAGTCATCGAGTCATCGATATATCGTCCTGCCCGGTTCACCCGCGACCGGTGAACCAATTGATTCGCCACCTCAAGCGCAAGGTGCTTGAGCTCGGCATTTTGCCCTATGACGAGCGCAGCGACAGCGGGGATCTTCGTTATGTCGACATCCGCTACAGCTTCGCACGCCGGGAAGTCAGCGTGACGCTGATCAGCCGGCATGCTTCGTTGCCGCAAGGCGAGCAATTGGCGCGTTCCCTGCAGCGTAAATTTCCCTTCGTCACGGGAGTGATTCAGAACGTCAATGAATCACGCGGCAATGTCATTTGGGGGGCAAGTTACCGCACGCTGTCCGGGCGCGATACGATTCTCGAACAGCTCGGTGGTTTCAACCTGGTGTTCCCCGCGGGTGTATTTTCCCAGGCGAATCCCGCCGTCACGGAAAAGCTCTACTCCAAGGTATCTGAGTGGGCCGCGCTCACCGGCAAAGAAACCGTTGTTGATCTTTATTGCGGCGTTGGGCCGATTTCTCTTTATCTCGCGAGAAAGGCCTGTTTGGTTTGGGCCATCGACAATGACGAACTCGCGATAATAACGGCGAAGCAAAACGCGCGGCGCAACGGAATTTCAAATTGCCGGTTCGTCGCCGGCGATACCGCCGAGAAGCTTCGGGACATCAAGCGAACGCTGCCGAACATCGATCTCGTCATTTTGAATCCGCCGCGCCAAGGCGTCCAGGCCGCGGCGATGGAAGCCGTGTTGGAGTTGGGGGCACTCAAGTTGATTTATGTCTCTTGCGCGCCGCACAGTCTGGCGCGGGATCTCGACCGATTCGTCGCGGCGAATTATCAGATTGAACAAATCCAGGCTTTCGACATGTTTCCTCAGACCAAAGAGGTAGAGACGGCGGTTTTGCTTGACAAAGCGTTGCGGCCTGCGTGAGCAGCACAAGGTGATGATGAGTCTTGTGCGAGAAGACAAGGAGAAAATTCGCTACGGCAGCCGACGCGGCTATGCGGCACGAAGGAGCCTAAGGGGCATAGTAGAACCGCGTTGGACGTGAATATTTCAACCCGGATTCCGCAGTTCCCGCCGACGCGATGAGCGAGGAGCAAACCTTCCGTAGCGAAGTCAATGGGTCTCTGCCTCTAAGCGGACATCGATCATTGGTGGTTCAACATGAAATTTAAGATTTACAATGGTGAAGCGCGAAGTAGCGAAGAGGACTCTGAAACATTACAGTTAGGTGCCTTCGCCACTCCAGGTTTGCTCCTCGCTCAAGGGCCCGTAGGTTTAACTGCGGAATCCGGGTTCAATACACCAACGTCAACGTCACGCCGGATCGTACGGGCGTATCACCTACTCGCTATGATATTAGGGGTAGGCTGACATATTGCACACGCCCGTTATGCTACAAAATATCCGCCTCGCACTGCTTGATCCCAGGATTTCAGCACCGATGGTACGATCCCTACGGGTAGATCTTTCTCCGCCTTCCAAAAACTGTGTACTCCGGCGCCGAAGCGGGTGATGCCGATCTTTGGCGCGGGTTTCATGGCACGGAAGCCGGGCATGATCACTTCCTCGTAGACTTCGGGGCTGTGGTCACGGCTGTCTTTGGAGATTTCGAACAAAAACGCCGGCACAGGCTTCACGTCTGATCCTGACCGTTCGCGCGTATAACCCACGAAACGTTTTACCAGCGCTTCGGTTTCATCCCTGTTCATCTTTAACCGCGCCGCGCTGACCCGCGCCGCTTCGGCGAGCGAATCGGTTATGGCGTGTGTGACCAGGTATTCGGCTTTGAACTGCGGCCGCGACTTGGCGGTTTCCCAGGCATCGAGAATATCTTCCATGATCGCCGGCAGTCTCATCAAAGCCGTCGGCCCTTCCTGACCCAGGGCTTCCGGTCCTTGATAACGCGCCAGATCGCGCCATGTTCGGATGTAAAGCTCATTGAACGGATCGGTCCGTGCTTTGCCCTTCTTTTCAACCTTTTCGAAGCCGCTGATCTTGCCCATGTCGCCGCCCCACTTGTCACGCTCGCAGCACAGATAGCCGAACGGCGAATGCTCGGTAGCGCACACGCCGGCCATGTTGGGTATGCGCTGCGACAACATGCAGATAAACGGACCGCCGGTGGAGTGGCCTTGACCGTAGATGGAGAATTCGTTTTCCGGAAAGTGCCTGCGGCAAGCTTCGATCATGCCTTCCTCAAAAGCTGCCGGCCAAGCAGCCATGCGAAACCAGAAATTGGTATCCGGCTTCGCGCGCGCCAGTGTGCGCGTGCCATACCGATTGCGTTTCGACGGATCTTTCACAACGTCATACTCGTCCCGTTGAATCAACTCGCCTTGTTTCCAGATCGGTGTCCGCACAGTGCCATCGGCGCGGATCGTATCATCGGGCCAATTTCGGCTCGGATCGGGAAAATAAAATCTTCCGGGAAAGGTTCCGGCGACAACTTTGAATCCAAACTTGTTGGCGAGAAGCTTGGAATGGCGTTCGATGCCTCTAAAGTCGCCCGAGCCGCCGTGGAGCAAGAAGAAGCCGGCTTTTTTGCCGTCGGCGCCGGTAGGAATTCTGCCGGG
>DASXSW010000013.1:0-18689 GCA_036505755.1 Binatia bacterium
ATCTTGAGAATGTCAAATGGATCTTCCTGAAACCCATGTTCCTTATGCCATTCGCTCAGCGGCCTACCCGTGAGCTGATAAACCTCCAGGGCGCGAATAATTCGTTGGCGATCGTTTCGATGAATTGTCGCGCCGACCGTCGGATCGATTTTTTCTAAACGTTGATACAAAACGGCCAGGCTGCTGTTTGTAATCTCTTGTTCCAACGCATTGCGAACATTCGGATCCTGTCCGGGTCCTTCGAATAGTCCATGCGTCAACGCTCTTAGGTAAAGCCCCGTTCCACCGCAGACGATCACCTTTCGTTCCCTGGCATGTATCTGTCCGATGCTGTCCGTTGCCAAGCGGCGAAATAGGGCGGCGTTAAATTCCTCGTTCGGGGCGACGATGTCGATTATATGATGGCGAACGCGCTCGCGATCGGCTTTTGACGGCTTGCCCGTACCGATATCCATATGGCGATAAACTTGCTGCGAATCGGCATTGACGATTTCGCCGTTTACATGCTCGGCCAAACGCAAAGCCACTGCGCTTTTGCCCACCGCAGTAGCGCCGAGAATAATAACGATCTTCGGTCTCATGAGCGCAACGGCAACTGACCGCACTCCAGCAAATCGAGTGCTGCTTCACACGATCCGCTTGAACATTCTGTCAAGCTCGTCGCGGCTGATCTCGATCAGCACTGGACGGCCGTGCGGGCATTGGGTGGCAAATTCGATTCGATCCAAATCTCCGAGCAAGGCGCGGATTTCATCTCTCTCGAGCGCGCGATTGGCGCGAATCACGCTGTGACAGGCGATGGTCGCCAGGCGGTCTTCGAGATGCTGGCGCAGCTTCGCCGAGGTTTCCACTTCCGCGAGTTCAGTTACCATCTGCCGCACCACGAGGCTGTAGTCGCCTTCTGGAAGAAGCGCCGGCGCGGCTGTAATCGCGTAGGCGTTCGGTCCGAAGGGTTCAAGGGAGAAACCGAAACGCTCAATCACTTCGAGCTTTTGTTCCAAGAGCATCACCTCCCCGGCAGTGAGTTCGACCGTCTGCGGTATCAAGAGGCTTTGTGTTTCCACCTTCCCGTCTTCCATTTGGCGGCGCAATTTCTCGAAAGCGACTCGCTCATGGGCAGCATGTTGGTCAATGAGCACCAGTCCTCGGGAGCACGAACAAACCAGGTAGCAGCCGAGAATCTGGCCCAGAACGTTAAGTGAGGAAAAGAACCCCACTTGCGTTGATGGCGCCGACGGCATGACAAAAGCTGTTTCACGAGGCCACGAAGAATCCGATCCGCCGAAGGGGGGGCCGCCATAGGGCAAAACCGATTCACGGACGACGGAGAACGGCGCATTTGGAATCGGGCTTATTCGCAGCACCGGCTCTTTCGCTTCCTGCCTTAGCGCGTGCCGAATCCCCCGGGAGACGGCTTCGTGAATATCCGATTGACGGCGAAAGCGCACTTCATACTTGGCCGGATGAACGTTGACGTCGATGTCCACGAAAGGAACATCGAGAAATAGCAGGACAGCGGGATACTGGCCTTTCATCAGCAAGGTTTCGTATCCGTGCAGCACCGCATGGGTCAAAACCTTGTCGCGCACGTAGCGGTGATTGACGAAAGTATAAAGATAGCGAGCGTTGGGAAAAGAAGCGGGTGCAGAGCTCAAATAGCCGTGAACCGTGACTTCTCCTCCAGCGAAGCGAAATGGCACCAAGTCCTTGGCAATCTCGCCTCCCAACACTTGATGCAAGCGATCCTTGCCATCGCGCACGGCCACGTAGTCGGCAACCGTGCGGCCATCATGCTGCAACCGGAAATGAGCGCTCGGATGCGCCAGTGCCATGCGGTTGACGGCATCGCAAATATGGCTCAACTCGGTGGCCGGAGACTTGAGAAACTTTTTTCGTGCCGGCGTGTTGAAAAAAATTTCTTTGATCTCGACGGTCGTGCCGATGGAAACTGCCGCCGGAGCAACCTCGTCCTTCTTGCCGCCATCGACCCGCAGGCGGTATCCCATTGGTTCGCTCGCTACACGAGACAGAATCTCCAGCTTGGCGACGGCTCCGATGCTCGGCAACGCCTCGCCGCGAAATCCGAGCGTCGCAATACGAAACAAATCGTCATCGTCCTTGAGCTTGCTCGTCGCGTGACGCTCAACGGCAAGATACAGGTCTTCTGCTCCCATTCCTTCGCCGTTGTCGGTGACGCGAATCAACGATGTGCCGCTTCTTTCGATCCAAATAGAAATCTCCGTTGCGCCGGCGTCGAGCGAGTTCTCGATCAGCTCCTTGACCACCGACGCCGGGCGCTCGACCACTTCGCCGGCAGCGATGCGGCTTGCCATGGCTTCGGACAGGATTTGAATTTTCACTTCACGTGCCACTCCCGATTCGACAATAACGTAGCTCGATTCGCCCGGTCAAGATAAGTCGCGCAATTGACATGAACCGAAGTCGGTGGATAACCTCAAGATGACATTTGCGAAGCACATCCAGCGGGTTCAGGAGGTCTTATGAAATTGGACATGTGGCTGCTTCTGCCGTTCTTGACTTTCGGCTACGCCAGCGAGCTTCAAGCCGCGCAGGGATCGACCGCCGTGGAGACGAAGGTCAAGACCGTGATGGTCGATCCCAATACCCAATCTCCCGTCGTCGTATTGGAGACGGTTGCCGATAAAAAATTGCTGCCGATTTGGATCGACGTCCCGGAAGCCCGAGCCATCGCAATCGAGATCGAGCAAATCAAAGTTCCGCGGCCGCTGACCCACGATCTGATTCGCAATATCCTTCAAGGGCTCGGCGCGACGCTGCAACGCGCGACCATCACCGACCTGCGCAACAGCACGTACTTTGCGATTCTTTCTCTAGGGGTCAAAGGTCAAGAACTGCAGATCGACTGCCGGCCGAGCGATGCCATCGCCGTCGCCCTGCGCATGAAGGCTCCAATCTTCGCTTCGACCCAAGTGCTGGCGAAATCGAAGCCCATGCCGTCGCAGCCGACCCACAGCGAGCAAACCCAAAAGAGATTGGGCATTCAAGCGCAGGATCTGACCACTGAACTGGCGAATCTTCTAGAGAGCCAACAGCAGAAGGGCGTCCTGGTCACCGAAGTCGCGCTCGGCAGTTCGGCAATGAAAGCCGGTCTTCAGCGCGGCGATATCATCACCAAAGCAAATGAGCAGGTCATTAGCTCCGCCACCGACCTCGAGTCGTTGATCCAAAGCATGAAATCGTCGAGTCAAATCAAGTTCGAAGTGATAAAAAAGGGCAAGTCGACCACGCTCGTGATCGACTTGCCCTCGTAGTTACCAACGAAACCGTTTGAAATTTTTTACTTCTTGCCGTTGCCCCCGAAAAGCTCGGCGCCCCACTTTTTCGCCGTGGCGTCCAACACTTCTTTGCTGGATTCGGCGACCGGCGGAAAGTCTTTCATCCACTCGTAGGGCCGGGTGGCGTCGATAATGGCGCGGGAGTTAAACCCCTTCTTTGTCGGATGAATGATCGGATCCAGCGGACCGCTCCAGCAGCGACGCAGGATGTCGATGTCTTCAGCGGGATCGCAGCGGCTGGCCATAGCCCAGATCATGTCATCGGTGTTCGACGGATCGATGTCGTCATCGACAACGATGACGAAGCGGCCTAGGTATGCTCCTGCATGGCACTGGGAAGCGACAACCGCCGCCTGCTTGGCATGTCCGGGATAGCGCTGCTTAATCGCCACGCACATGATCAATCGGCTGCCGCCGGAAACCGTGAGCCACACGCCCTTGACATCCGGCACGCCGGCTTTTTCCATCTCGTCCCAAATCAGCGCGGAGCGAAGATAAGAACGGTACCAGCCTAATTCTGCGGGGGGTCTGCCCGGAGGAGAACCTAAGATAATCGGATCGCTACGATGATAAAGCCGTTTGACTTCAACCCAGGGTTCCGCGCGCTCGGCGCTGGCATAATATCCTGTCCATTCACCGAACGGTCCCTCGACCTTGGGATTATCGAAATGGACGTCGCCTTCAATGACGATCTCAGCGTTGGCAGGAATCGGCAAACCTGAGTATTCGCCTTCGATCATCTCAAAGGGCTCGCCGCGGATACCGCCAATGAACTCATATTCCGGCACGCCATACGGGACTTCGATGCTGCCCGCTAGAAAGGTTAAAGGATCATGGCCGAAGGACATGGCAATTTTGAATGGCTGCCCGCTGGCGGCATATTTTTCCCGCTGAATGCGGCCGTGTTTGCCCGGCGAGATATAAAATCCCAACTTATTCTTGTCATGGATCATGACGCGGTAGGTGCCGTAGTTCACCCACCCTTCGTCCGGATCGCGGGTAATATCCACGCTGCCGGTGCCGATATAGCGCCCGCCATCCTTGTCGTGCCAGAGCGGCGTGGGAAATTTGAACATGTCGATATCACCATCTTTGTACACGTTTTCCAGCAACCGTGTCTTCTTGACGAATTTCGCCGGAACCGGCTTAATCTTTTTGTAGTTTTCTTTCCAGATTCTTACGAAATCCATCTTTGTATCGCCGGCAGGAAGCCCGAGAGTCAGGGCCAGGCGCTTGCGCGACGACAACGAATTAGACAAGACTCGGTAGCCTTTTGGATAGCCCTTGATGTCTTCAAACAGGACAGCTGGGCCGTCTTCCTTGTGATGAACCAATTCGGTGATCGCACCAATCTCCAGATTCCAATCGCAGCCCTTTAACGTTTTGAGTTCACCCATTTCATCGGCGATTTGGATCCAGTCTCGCAGATCCTGATATTCCATTTATTGCCTCCGACTTGTTTGGAAACGATTTGCTAAGAAGTGGAATCGTTGTAGTTCCAAACCTTAGCGAAATTCATCTGCAAGGTCAAGCTGGAGAAAGCGACCGTCGGCTTGAAAAATTAATTGAAAACAACGAGTTATCATGCTAACGGAAGATTGTGTCCGGCAAGCTCAAAACTCTCGATGAGTTGATTAAGATCGCTGCTCAAGCGCGCCGGAACGGTAAATCAGTTGTGTTCACCAATGGCTGTTTTGACCTTCTCCATCGCGGCCACGTACACGTCCTGCGGCAAGCGAAAGCCGCCGGCGATCTACTCATCGTCGCCATCAACAGTGACCAATCGGTCAAGGCGATTAAGGGTCCGACGCGACCGGTCGCGGCCGAAATGGACCGACTCGAGTTGATCGCGGCGATGGAGATGGTAGACTACGTCATTCTTTTTGACGAGCCTGATCCTTCCAAGTTGATCGCTGCGATAAAGCCCAACTTGTTGGCCAAAGGCGGGGACTGGGGCGCAGACGGGGTCGTCGGCGCGGACATCGTCGAACGGGAGGGCGGCCGCGTGCTTCTCGTGCCGTATTTGAAAGGATACTCAACGACCGAAATGATCGAAAGGATACGAAACTAAGATGGCGAGAGTTTGCTCAATTTGCGGCAAGGGCCGATCGATTGGCTACAACGTCAGTCATGCCAACAACAAAACCAAACGCGCCTGGCGACCGAATCTCCAACGCGTCAAGGGCAACTTCAACGGACAAGTAAAACGCGCGTTGGTCTGTACGGATTGTATTCATTCCGGCCGCGTCCAGAAAGTCGCCTAGTTGTTCAGCGCTTCGGTCTCAGTGCAACTCCTCTTTCGGCACTTGGTCTAACTCTACTTTACCGCCGGCCCTACCGCGGGCGCGAACGGCCTTATAGACTCCTTTTACCTTGGAAATATTCTGCAGGACCTGTTTGAGGTGTTCGGAATTCTTGATCATCACTTCAAACGTGTTGATCGCTCGTTGGCTGGAATAGGTTCTCACTTGAGCGCGGGCGATATTCGCCTCGGCACTGGTGATCGCCGAGCTGATCGCGGCCAGTAAGCCGGGTTGATCAACGCACGTTACTTCGATCTTCACCGGTCGCGGCGACTGACCGTTTTCTTCCCAACTGACATCGATCTTGCGATGTGGATCGCTTTCCAACACGGTAGGACAGCCGACGGTATGGACGGTCACGCCTCGGCCACGAGTAATGAATCCCACGATATGCTCACCCGGCAGCGGATGGCAACAAAGAGCAAATCGCACTAACACGTCGTCGACGCCTTTGACGCGAATCCCAAAGCCGCGTTTCTGCTTTGCCACCAAGCGAAACAGCGACTCCAGCGAGCCACCGGTTTTTTTCAGTCCGGGATCCAACTTATCGGCTGGAACGAGCTTGGTAAGAACATGCCGGGTGGTGATGCGGCCGTAGCCGACGGCCGCGAGCAACGCTTCTTCGTCCTTCATGCCTAGCTCCTTGGTGAGCCAGGCGATTTTGCCGTCGTTGCGCAACGTCGCAAGATCGAGCTGATAGCGATGCAGATCGCCTTCAAGAATTTCCCGTCCGAGGACCACACTTCGGTCGCGTTGCTGCGTCTTGAGCCAGTTGCGAATTTTCGATTTCGCCCGCGGTGTTTTTACCCATTTGAGCCAGTCGCGTGCAGGTGTCTGTTGCTGCGTCGTGATGATTTCCACCGTATCACCGCTGCGCAGGATGTATTTGAGCGACACCAATTGGCCGTTAACGCGCGCGCCGGAGCAGTGATGCCCGACTTCGGAATGAATGCGATAGGCGAAATCGATAACGGTCGAGCCCTTCGGAAAATTCAAAAGATCTCCCTTCGGCGTGAACACGTACATCGAGGTGGAGAACAAGTCTTCTTTTAAACTGTGCAAGAACTCCTGGGGATCTTGCAGATTTTCTTGCCATTCGAGCAACTGCCGGAGCCAGGAGAATCGCTGAATGTCGCTGACTTGAAAATCTTCCCCTTCCTTGTAGCGCCAGTGGGCGGCAATCCCTTCTTCGGCCACTCGGTGCATTTCATGAGTTCGGATCTGAATTTCGATTCGCTCACCGTAGGGACCGATCACGCTGGTATGCAGCGATTGATACATGTTGGTTTTCGGGATCGCGATGTAGTCTTTGAACCGTCCCGGAACCGGGCGCCATTGGGAATGAACCACGCCGAGGGCTTCGTAACACTCCCGCTGGGTATCGACCAGAATGCGAAACGCTACCAGATCATAGATCTGATCGTAAAGCAGATTTTGGCTCTCCATCTTTTGATAAATGCTGTAGAAATGCTTCGGCCTGCCGCTGACTTCGGCGTCGATACCTTCGGCGTCGAGCTTTTTGGTGATGACTGAGATCACCTCTTCAATGTACTTTTCGCGATCGCTTTTTTTCTTGGCGACGTTGCGCTTGAGCTGATAGTAAATTTCCGGATGGAGGTACTTAAGAGCTAAATCTTCCAACTCGCTCTTGATCCAAGCAATGCCGAGCCGGTGTGACAGCGGCGCATAAATATCCAAAGTCTCCTGCGCCGTGAGGATCTGTTTTTCCATCGGCATATGATCGAGCGTGCGCATATTGTGAACGCGGTCGGCGAGTTTGATGAGAATGACGCGAACGTCCTTTCCCATGGCCAGTAGCATTTTGCGGAAGTTCTCCGCCTGCTTTTCCTCTCGACTGCTAAAATTGGCCCGCCCCAACTTAGTCACTCCATCGACCAAGACGGCAATCTCACGACCAAAGAGATCCCGGAGTTCGTCCAAGGACGTCAACGTGTCTTCAACGGTATCGTGTAACAGCCCAGCGACGACGCTGGGCACATCGAGCTTCAATTCCGCAATAATACGGGCGACCGCCATCGGATGGATCAAGTAGGGCTCGCCGCTCAGGCGTTTTTGGCCTTGGTGCACCTTCGCCGAGAAGTCGTAAGCTCGGCGGATCAGCGCGCTATCTGCGGCGGGAAAGTAGGACTGAACTTTCTCAACCAGATCGGTAATTTTGATGTCCTTACTCATGGCTTCGTTTACTACGCCAATGGCGCAGCGGCTCGAGCCGCCACTGGCTGACCCGAGAAGTTCTCGCCCGTTCGGCTTTGACGATCGAACTGAGAAGTTGAACCGCCTCGGTCACCTCACGATTAACTACATAGTAATCATAATGCATAATTTCGCCGATTTCACCCCGGGCATTAGCCAGGCGACGGCGAATCGTATCGTTGCCATCGGTTCCTCGCGTCGCCAATCTTCTCTGGAGTTCGCCAAGGGACGGCGGCAAAAGAAATATGGAAACTGCCTGAGGATAAGCTTTTTTTATTTTCCGGGCGCCTTGAACGTCGATATCAAGGAGAACGTCCCGTCCCGCCCGAATGTTGCGGTCCAGGGGTTTTTTCGGTGTGCCGTAAAAATAGTCATGCACTTTGGCCCATTCGGCGAATTGCCCTCGGGACTTTAGCGTCTTGAACTCGCGCTCGGTCAGAAAGCGATAGTCACGGCCATTCAACTCCCCGGACCGTTGCCCCCGCGTGGTACAAGATACCGATAGCTTGATCTCCGGGTAGATTTCCTTCAGCCCGTTGTAGAGAGTCGTTTTGCCGGCGCCGGACGGCGCGGATAGGATAAAGATGATACCTTGCCGCTTGGCAAGGGCAATGGACCGGTTCATTCGATATTCTGGGTTTGCTCACGGATCTTTTCGACGCGCTCTTTTCCTTGGAGCACGAGCTGCACGATTGACAATTGCGGCACTTTCGAGCTGATCGTATTGAGTTCGCGGTTGACTTCTTGCAGCATGAAATCGATTTTCTTCCCCACCGGCTCGCGCTCGCGGATGACTTTAGCTACCGCCGCCACGTGAGTTTTGAGCCGGACAATTTCCTCATTGACGTCGCCTTTGAGCAACATGTTCGCCACGTCGACTATTTCTCTATCCGCACGCAAGCCGTTCTCCCCTTCCGCTACCGATCCCTTTTGAAACCGCGCAACGATCTCAAGCGCTCCTTCTTCCAGGGCACCAGTGATCCGCTTCAGCTGCCCGATCTGAGTTTCCATGTCGGCTTTGAGATGACCACCTTCCCTTTCCCGGGATCGCTCCAGGTTCTTGAGCGCGCTGCCGAGCGCCTTCAAAACCGCGCCCCGCTCATCGGCGGCATTCACTTCGAGCTCGCGCACATGAAACAGATCCGGAATGTTGGAAAGCAACGATACACCGATCTCTCCAGCTAAACGATATTTCTTCTTTAGCTGCATGATGCCGGCGATATATTGTCCGACCAAGGCTTCGTCCACATCCAGTTTTCGCGACTGTGCCTTGGCTGCGTATCGATTGATAAAGAGATCGACCCGGCCGCGCGAGATCCTTTCCCGGAGAGATTTGCGAATCTCTTCTTCGAAAGACAGATATTCTCTGGGGACTCGCAACTGCAGGTCCAGGTGGCGGTGGTTGAGACTTCGTATTTGGACGGTCACCCTGGCACCGCGAACGTTTTGTGATGCCTCACCGTATCCTGTCATGCTTTTCATGTTCTGTCCTCGATGACTCGCAGCAATTTTTCGGCCGGTACGGCCACCGTTCCGATCTCATCGCCGACGAACCCGGCGGCGATATTCGCCAACACCGCGGCTTCCTCGTAGCGCGCGCCGCTCGCCAGCGCCAACGCGCAAACCGCGACGACGGTATCTCCCGCTCCCGTGACTTCGAAAACATCTCGCGACTCAGTTGGAAAGTGCTTAACGGGAAGGCGCGGGCGAAACAAGCTCATGCCCTCCGGACCACGGGTAATGAGCACCGCGTTGGCGCGCCACTTGCGCAGCAGTTTCGTTCCTGCGGCGCGCAAGGACCGGTCATCGGAGATTGAAATCCCTGAAGCCTCGCCGGCTTCACGTTGGTTCGGGGTAATCAATGTCGGAAAGCGGTATTGCTCATAGTTCTCCTTTTTAGGATCGATCACACAGACGATCTTGTGCTTGCCGGCAACCCGTGCAATCGAAGTGAGGAGCTCTTGGTGGATCACCCCCTTGCCATAGTCAGAAATGACGATCCCGCGAAAGCGCGCCGCGCAGGTGGAGATGAACTGGCGCAATTTCTTCAGCGTGGCCTCGCCGATCGGTTCCAGGGTCTCGCGGTCGAGGCGCACTATTTGTTGATGGTGCGGGCTGGCAACGATCCGGCTTTTTTGAATCGTTTGAAATTTCGCGTCGGGGAATACTCCGGCAGTCGACGCGCCCACTTTGCGCAATGCCGCCATGATCCGTTCGCCAGCGTCGTCTTTGCCGACGATGCCGCAAGCCGTAACGCGTCCTCCCAGGCTGCGTACGTTGTGAATCACGTTAGCGGCGCCACCGAGACTTGTATTCTCGGATACCACGCGCAACACCGGAACGGGCGCCTCCGGAGAGAGTCGCTCCACTTCACCCCAAATGAACCGGTCGAGCATCAGGTCACCGACCACGAGCAAATGTACGTCGCGAAATTTTTCGAGAATTGACGGGAGTCTGCTCATGAGGCGGAACGCTCGCCGCGATTATTGAACCGCATCAAGTAATTCGTAATAAAAGGACTCGTTATGCTGCGCCATCTTCGCCAATGTAAAGTGCTGCATCACGCGCTCGCGCCCCCGCCTGCCCATCTCGCCGGCAAGCGACGGCGCTCGGACTAACTTGGCGATCGCCTCGGCAAGCGCCGTTGGCTTGCCCGGCGGAACCAATAGGCCGGTTATACCGTCTAGCACAGACTCCACCAAACCTCCGGCGCTCGTGGCAATGACTGGTTTGCCGGCGGCCATCGCCTCGAGAGCCGCTACACCCAGCCCTTCGAACAACGACGGCATGACAAACAGGTCGATTTGGGTGAGAAACTCGGCCGTGTCGGCAACAAACCCCAGGAAGCGTACCTCGTCTCGCAATCCCAGCTGACGGGTCAGCTGCTCCAGCTGAGCGCGACAAGGGCCATCGCCGGCGATTTGATACTTCAACTTAAGCCCGCCTGCCTTAAGACAAGCGGCCGCCTCGAGTAAAAATCGATGGCCTTTTCGTTCCTCGAGCCCTGCCAAGCATCCTACTACGGTAACGTCAGCGCCGCCCATGGGTTCATCGGGCTGCCGATCATATCGTCGAGGATCAATGCCGCTGTGAATGAGACGAATTCGCCGCGGCGCCACGCCGGCCCTTATCAACAGATCTCTAACGGTTCGTGAAATCGCTACGACTCCATCCACTCGCCGATTATAGAGGTAACCGGTAAGCCAACTCTTCGCTTCCGGATAATCCATTCGACGAGTGACGACCCATTTGGGACGATTCGAGGAACCTGGCAGCCACAATGACAGCACATGGGCTCGCTTCGTATGAAGGTGCACGATATCGTAATTGCCGTTCTTAATGAGTCGGCGTAGCGCGGGGACACATCTTAAATCAAGGTCGTTGCGCACCTTCAATGGAAGCGTCGTAACGTGGAGCTGCTGGCAGCGCGCGAACAGCGGTCCCGTAGGATGGGTTAGAAGATCGTTTTGATGTCCTTTGGCTGCGAGATAGGTTAGAAGCCCGAACACTTGCGCTTCCCCACCACCCCAATTTCTCTCAGGATCGATGTGCAGAATCTTTAGGAGGCGGCTATGACCGCTTCCGCTCAATTTTTTTCTTCTCCTCCAATTCCAACTCCCAAAGCTTAGCATACTTGAGAAAAACATAAACGGCGGCGGTAATCGCGACATAGAACCCGGCGAATCCCTCCATAAAACCTCGCTTCAAAATGTATGAACGGATAAATCGTCCAACCGGGCGCAACAACGCGTCGCTGAGTCGCCACCGCACACCGTCTTTTCTAAGCTCATGCGATGAAATCGATGTGAAGCGGTTGATGCGTCTGAGGTGATCTTCGATATTTCGGTAAGAAAAATGATGCAACGGATTTTGCAAGCGCCGCATTTCACCGTCCACAAGAATTTTCTCGTGCGGATCGCTCCCGCCCCACGTCGCCTTTTCGCGCCGAAAGAGCCGAACATCGTAATCGGGATACCACCCACCACGCCACCACCAACGCTCCAAATAATGCATCAATCGAGGAATCGAATAGCCGGCGAATTGTCCCTTGTCGCTTGTTAGGGCGTGCAGAATTTCATCGCGCAGCCGAGGCGTAACTCGTTCGTCCGAATCGACCAACAGAACCCAATCCTTCGTCGTCTGGGAATGAGCGTAGGCCTTTTGATCCCGATAGCCGGCCCAGCGGCGTTGAATGACGTGATTCGTGTAGCGCCGGCAAATTTCCGGCGTTCGGTCCGTGCTAAACGCATCCACTACGACGATTTCGTCGCACCATCGCAGGCTCTCAAGACAGTCTTCGATGCGGTCCTCTTCGTTATAGCAAACGACGATAGCTGCCACCGTCGGACGGATTTCCGCCGGATTACTTACGGCGCCCATGCTCTGAAAAAATAATCGCGGTGGGTTCGGAAATCAACGAGCCATTGACCGCGCCTCTCCGCGATAAGCTACGGACACATGACGTCACGTCGGTTACGCTCTGAAGCATTTCCATCGAAGACCCACCATGCTTACATGCCGCGACGATGACGCCACCAGGGCACCAAATCGCTGAGTAAAAAGCGCTCCCTATTTCGAAGTCGGCGGGCCGCTAGCCGTTCTGTAAGCTTACATCTCAAAATTAACTGCCAGCGAGTTTTTTCGTCTTCTCCGCCAACATCGCTCGATAATGAAAGTAACGTCCCTTGGAGCGATATTTCTTTCGTTCGTTTCCCATCAATGAATACCATCCGAAGCACCACACGGTGCGCATCAGATTTGGCAGAATGGTTGCTATTGATTGGTTCTTATAGATCAATCGGCTTCGGCCCTGCTGCTCATGACGTTGGCGAAAAAATTCCTCGGTCAGCCGGGACCAGTCTACTTCATGATACACGGCGGCTTCGGGATTATAGCCGATTCGGCCGCCGCTCTTGATCAGCCGGTGGGCAAACTCGACGTCCTCGGAGATGCCCGACCGGCCTGGACCAAGTTGCTCGTTAAAGAGTCCAATCTTTGCAAATACTTCACTGCGGATGGCCATATTGCCACCGGTTAATGTTTTGATCTCTTTCATCTTCGGCCTGTATCGAACGAAACTGATCGTCCTAAATTTACCTTGTGCGCGCAGGAATTCCTGATCGTTTTCCATCTGGGGCGGAATCAGAATAGGACCTTGCATGGCATCAAAAGGGTTATCCCGGAAGAACTTCCACGCAACCGGTAACCATTTTGGCGTCACTTCAACATCGTCGTCAAAAAAAGCCAGAATTTTTCCTTTGGCCACGCCGATGGCAGCGTTCTGAGCTCGGCACTTTCCAGGTTTGGGCTCTCTTACCAAGCGAAAATGCTCGCCGTCTTCACACTGAAAACGGCGGACAACCTCGTCTATGCGCTTTTCAATCTCGTGATTTCGCGAGTTGTTGGCGACGATAATTTCATGCTCGATATGGCTTTGGCCAAAGTGTTTAGAGATGCTTGAGAGCAATCGCTCAAGGGAGGCAATGCGCTCGTAGGTAGCGATGATAATGCTGATCTCCATGTCACTGTTTCGCGCCTGCACCAAGCGCCCACTGCCAATGGTAAAGGCGGTATTTAACGACGTAGGGTTGTAACCCGATCGCCTGTTGCAACGCTTCGCGCGCTTGGTGCCGCTCGTTTCGCCGCCAGCGTCCCTTCGCCAGACGATAATAGCGGTAGGCAAGCCTCCGAGACACGGTATCACTCCCTAACTGGGCGCGCGCGCGCGGATACTCCCGGAGTAATTTTTCAATGACCCGAATGTTTTCCGTCAGGCGTAATTCTTCGTTCCTGCCAATGTTACCCGCGTGTCTCCGATAGGAAAATACCACACTATCAAGATAAGCGACCGGAAAATTCATCAATAGGCGAAATCCCAGGTCGAGATCCATGCAGATTCGCAATGATTCATCGTGGCCCCCAATCGCATCATAGGCCTTCTTAGAAATCAGGGCGGCCTGCAAGCGCAGAATGCTCTTCTCGAAGAAATCCTCGATTTTCACGCCGCGGTTGGCCAATTGCTGAGATTTGGTACGCGGGATAATGGTCTCCCGATTATGTTCCCGCCCCCCGAGATAATCCCCGTTGGCGAAGACCATGGCGCACTCGGGATGATCTTTGGCGTAGCTGTACAGGGTTTGCAGGTGATTTGGCATACATAGGTCATCGGAGTCCTGGATCGAAATCCAGTCCGCGTTTGCACAGCGCACTCCAAAATTGCGAGCCGCAGAAGGACCACGATTTTCCTGGTAAAGATATCGGAGTTGGGAGCGGTACCCCGCTAACAGTCTTTCTGTGTCGTCGGTCGATCCGTCATCAACGACAATAAGCTCAAAATTCCGGAGTTGTTGATTCAAGATACTACGGATCGTTTCGCCTAAGAATTGCGCCCGATTATAGGTCGCAATAACTATCGATACCGAAGGGAAATTACTCATTGCCCGCGGCTTTCATAAATCGCCACGAATTTCAAAATCCAATTGGCCAAATGACCTGACCTCTCGAGTCTGCCGCAAGCTCCGTCACTCGGCTCTCTTGTAACGAGCAGGGAAACATTCGAACTGTTTCTGAATCAAGAGCGCGTGCCGATGCAAAAGATAACGAGTCAGCAAGGCAAGTATGCTCAATCCGTACATCACGCTGGCTTTAAAACTCGTGCTTGAAGCTTCGGCGAAGTATCGCGTTGGCACCGGAACTTCTGCGATTCGAAATCCCAGGTGAATCGCCTGCACGAGCATCTCTTGATCGAAAACAAAATTGTCCGAGTTCAACAAGAAGGGAACCTCCTCCAATACCCGGCGACTAAAAGCGCGATATCCTGTGTGAAATTCCGCAAGCTTTTGTCCCATTACGCGATTTTGAACACCCGTCAGAAATCTATTTCCAAGAAATTTCCACCAGGGCATTCCCTGACAAACCACGTTGCCGGCCAATAACCGCGATCCTAGGACAACGTCGGCCGCGCCTGATTTGATTGGCGCCACCACATTTGGCAGGAGCGTTGGATCGTACTGATAGTCCGGATGGAGCATGACGATGATATCGGCCCCTGCCTTTAAAGCTTCCGTATAACAGGTTTTTTGATTACCTCCATAGCCGTAATTGCGGGCGTGCACAAAGACTTCCAACCTTAGCTCCTTGGCGATTTGCAAGGTTTCGTCACGGCTATCGTCGTCGACTAAAATCACCTGATCGACGTCACCCTTAGGAATCGCATCATAGGTAATCCTTAGAGTCTTCGCCGCGTTGTACGCAGGCATCACAACGACGACTTTCGGCTTATCGCTGGCTTGTCCCATAGATCCGCTTCGGAGAACCCTAATTAATGTAGCCGATCATAACGCGTGCCGACAAGCGTTTCGTAACGCTGAGCCGTATCGTGGGTTGGCCATATTTGCCGGCCCTCGTGAAAATCAGCGCGTCAAATCTCGCGACACCGCTACCGGAGACAGGACTCAGTTCACTGACGCGCGCGCTTCGGCCGCTTGGCGGGCCTTGATGACCTCCACTCGACGGGTCTGGCGCAGCACCTTCGCGATCAACCGTCGCCTCATTATGTGATCGTCAAACGCAGAGCCTAAGTAGCTCTTGAGAAAATACAATTTCTCGGGGCGACGCATGTAGCGTCCCAACGTTCGATGCAATTGGACAAGATTCTTAAGCCGACGCCTTTTGCTCAGTCGGGAGCAACGTCTCACTCTGTCAAAATCGAGCAGAAAAAAAGCAACCGAGTTGGCGGAGTTATCCCTGGCGGCTAAGATATTCGCGTCCTTGAGATCGTCATGGTAGACATGCTGTGCGTGAAGGGAACGGAAGAGTTGCGCTAAATCGCGCAAAAACCTCCGCCTACGTTCTATTCCTTCACGGCCCCGCAAAGGCCGTAGTTCCCTGGTCCAATAGGCATCTGTGGTCTTTCCCTCGGCGATTTCTTCGGAAATGAAAAAACTTCTGGTAAGCGCACCGCAAGCCCGATGCTCTACAGCAGCCACGGGGGGGACCGTCGGAATCCCCGCGCCGCGAAGAATGGTCGCCCCCCGAAGCGATCCGAAAGCACGCGATGAGGCGAAAAGTGAAAACAGCCGGTGACGGATGGAGAACACGTTGAATTGTTTGAGATAGAACGGATGTGCTTGGTCTCCGATCTTCACCGCCAATCGTCCCACTTTGGTTTTTTTCTCATCCTTGATGATCTCGCATTTCGGATCATCGAACCACCGCTCCACATTCGTCAGCAAATCGACAAAGGCGCGCTCCGCAAACTTACGGTGCACCCATAGGGTCGCGCCGTCGCGCTTTTGAGCAATGAAGTCAGGAAGCAGCACGGCTCGGCACTCGACAAGCTTCGCGTAAGACGGCGTCAAATCTTCGAAAATGATTGGCCCAAGAATGCTCTTCTCCAACTCTCCTGGCTTCCCGGATCCAGACTGGATCTCGCGAATTCTCTAGCAGCAACAACAGTTTTTCTTCCAACTCTTTCGGATCGTCAACTTGGTTAACGATGCCTTGCGCCAATCGACCATGAAGAATCTCCGCTGCGCCGACATCACGACTGACCAGCACAGGAAGCCCGGACGCCAATCCTTCAATGACCACGTTGCCGAAGGCTTCCTGCAACGCGGGAAGAACAACGACGTCCGCTGCCGCGTAATAGTTTTCAACGTCGTGACGCCGGCCGGCGAAAAAAATTCGCTCTGGCGCAATCCTATTGGCCCACGAGTGATAGCGTCCGATCCGAGCATCATCGCCGACCACCAAAAGAAAAACATGCTGCAGCCTGGGCGACTTCCATATCGAGATCATGCGATCCAACCCCTTACGGCGAAAACCGCTACCCACGAACAACACCAACGGTGAATTCAACGGAATTTTCCAACGTTCTCTTACCGACTGGCGCACCTCGGCGCTTCTGGCCGGATGGAAACGATTCTGGTCGACGCCATTGTAGATGACGACGATCTTTTCAGCCGGCACTGAATAGTGAGCGACGATATCGCGTTTCACTTCTTCAGACACCGCGATGATCTTCTGCGATCCTGATTCTTGATATTGACGGCGCTCGAGAGCCAGCAAGCTTCGGTGGTAAATACTGATCCTCTGCCAAAATCGCCGTCGCACGCCGCCTTCTTGGCCCAAGCGTTTGAGAAATCCAAGGTGCGTGCCGCCGCCGCTGCGCAGAACGTCTTGGCGCAGCAGACGGCCGAAGCTGACGACAACTTCGCAAGCGGATTTCTCGATGGCCCGAGGGGCGAACCATGCGAAACTCCACAAACGCAGCGTTCGTCCCAACGGGATGACCGAGACATGATGAACGACAATTCCCGGAGGAGGGTCAACACCATATTCGCTGCAAAACAGATGGACTTCGTGGCCGAGATCGCGTAATCCCTCGGCCGTCTGAAATAAATCCCTTTCAGTTCCCCCGTTGAGATCGAGACGCTTATGGACAAGAGCGATTTTCATCGGGCGATGTCTTTCCGGCTTTCACGGAGATATCGGCAGAATAGGATGGCAAATTATGCCGCTGGTCCGCTGACAGTGATGCGTGGAAAAAAACTGTGATTCGCCAATGAGCGAACAAATTTTTAGATTTAATTCGATTTATCTTGCGGCACCTTTCGTCACGGTCAACTCTGGGGTCCAACGCATCAATTTTCTAAAATTCCCCGACGGGTCGACACCGTCGCATTCTTTTCGTCGCTGGCGGGTTTTCAATTCAAGCCATTGCGCGAGCTTCCGGTCGGCCAGTGAAAATTTATCGACGTCCAGATAGGCCTGTAAAAACCGGATGCGATCCTGAAGCGAGATACCAGGAAGCGGCAATCGATTCAGTTGAACGAGATTGCGCTTCCAGAGCGCCTGCGGCAACCAGGTCGGCAAACGTCGCGTCCGGTCATTATCCATGAAGTAAAACTCCATGTCTTCGCGTGCCGCCTGCGATACCAGGATATTCGACGCCACCAAGTCTCCGTGAACAAACCCCGATCTGTGAAACCGCCTAACTAAATTTCCAAATGACCTGATGCCTTGCCACTTTTGCCTCAACGTCTTTTGGTCGGCGCAACAGGCGCCGCGTCGGCTCAAAAAATCGGGAAGCGTTCGGCCATCAATTCGTTCGGTCAGCACAAATCCACATTGGACTAAGCGGTAACGTCTCTGCTCGCCAACCGCGATGACCAAAGGGACGTTGAATCCGCTTTCACCCAGCGCGATTCCCTGACGCCAGAAGCGAAACGCCTTGGAGTGACGGAGCAGATCTTTCAATGCCAAGATTCCTTGAGCAGGATGAAATATCTTAAGATAAAGAATCCTCGTCTCTCCGCCCATTGACAATGGTGCCTCCACGGTCTGTGGATGGCGGGTTTGATTGCTCGAGCGCACCAATTCCAGCACCTGCTCTTGTAGGTCGCCACTCCATTGGTGGGGCAACGCCAGCAATCGCCACCGGCCGGCGGAAATCTTTCGATAGTCAAGCAGGCCCGCCATAAGAAGCCTCATCGGCCGGAGCGCTTCGGAGCGCCAGTGCAAGCTTTCCGGCAATCTGCTCTTTTGTGATCGATCGCATGCAAATTCGGCCGATGGAACAATGCCTGCGAAGGCACGGAACACACGCCGCCTGTCCCTGAATAATGAGTTCGGTGAATCCGTACGGACCGGTCCGCCGTGGATCTGTGGCACCCCAAAGAGATATGACCGGTGTTCCAACGGCGGCCGCAATATGCATCAATCCTGTATCAGGACCAATCGCGACGGTCGCCCTGTCTATGACGCCGATGGCCTCGCGAAGCGACGTGCATCCCACCAAATTGACTACCTCCGGGTACGCTCCTGCCATAACCTCTCGCGCGATCGTTTGATC
>DASXSW010000014.1:0-12023 GCA_036505755.1 Binatia bacterium
CGGTACGTTCATCGAAGCGGGCTATGAAAAGTACTGCCGCCCGCCGTTCATGCGCGTGCGCGGTCATGGACTCGGCTGCGGCTCCTTCGCGCCCGGGAGTTTGGAAGACGATAATAAGACCAAACTGGAAGAAGGGATGACTTTTATTATTCATCCCAACCAGTATCTGCCGGAGACTGGTTATTTGACGCTGGGCGATACGGTGGTGATGACGAAGACGAAAGCGCAATCGCTGATGAAATCGTCGTGGGAAATTTTTGTCAAGGATTAAATTCAGTTCAAGGTTCAAACGTTCAAAGTTCAAGGGTCGGCATCAGACCTGAAATCGCTCGGTGAAACTACATCGCACATTGTGAGGAATTTATGATCTTTGGTCGACATTCAGTCTTGAAAAGAGGTTGCTCGACGTGGGACCCGCAACAGGTGCCACAGGCTGAATTTCAAGCACGTCTTGATGCGGTGCGGCAGGAGATGGGTCGGCAAAATTTGGATGCGCTAGTGATCTACGGCGATAACTATTCGTTCGGCGATCTCTGTTACCTCACCAATTATTTCCCCAAAGTGCGCGGCGGTATCGCTGTCGTGCCGCGCACTGGTGCGATTTTCCTACTGCTCAACATTGGCAGCCGCGACGTCCCATTCGCTAAAACTCTCACCTGGGTCGAAGATGTGCGGGCGTCGAACCAGTTGGGCAGCGACGGCGCGAAATTGCTCAAAGAAAAGGGATTCGAAAAGGCTAAGATCGGCCTGGCGGACTCCGGGCAGGGATTTCCATTGCCGCAGCTGGAAGACATGAAAAGCTCGTTGCCGCAGGTGAGCTGGCAGGATTGCCACTCGATGATTCAGCCACAGCGTCTCGTGAAGACCGCGCAAGAGCTAAGTGCCATGCGCGAGTCCGGGGGTGTGTTAAAACAAGTTTGTGACAGCGCGCGCGATCTTATTAGACCAGGAAGAAAAGAATACGAGATCGTTGCCGACATCGACCGCATGGCGCGCAACAAAGGCGCCGAGGATATTCGCATCCTCTCCGGAGAAAAGCGGTTAAATCCGCCGAGCTTCAAACAAGCGGCAAATATTGGAAACCACTGGGCAGTTTACCTGGCGGTACAGCACGAGCGTTACTGGGCCGAGGCGGGCCGAACATATATTCTCGTCGACGATGCTAAGCTTAAAGATGCTTACGTCAGAGCCCAAGAAATCGTCGCGGCGATGGCTAATCAATTGAAGCCAGGTGGTGCTGTGGCGGCGGTCGACGAGATTGCACGGCGCGAACTGGGCGAATTCTACGGAACAGCCTCCGTCTACGGTCTCGCCAACGGCATCGGCTTAAATCAGTGGGAAGCGCCGTTTTTGAATGAAGACGACGCGCGTCAGGTCGGTGCCGCGTCGGTCGGCACGACGACGCTCAACGAGAATATGACGCTGGCGCTGCGCGTGACGCTCGAAACCGAAGGTAAGCTTGTTCTATTCGGCGACAGTTTTGAAGTGACGGCGGAGGGGGGAAAGCCATTGTCGTCGGATTGACCCGCCTCGATATAGACATTACGCCAATGAGAACGGCGTTCCTACTTTTCGCTCGAGCGCCCAACAATACGCCCACGCAGTCGCCGTGCTGTCCCAGAGCGACATACCGACTGACTCAAAGACCACCGTCTCGTTTTCACTCTCTCGCGCTGGAATCGCGCCGGCAAGGACTTCGCCAAGTTCTCCTGCGATTTTTGCCGCGGACCAGGAGCCGTCCGCGATCATCGCCGCATACGGCTGCCGCGGCACTTCCCCGTCTAGCAGCTCCTCTTTCCACGATACAATCAGGCGCGAGCGCGCGACTGTCTCGCGCGGCAGTTGACCGCTCGTGATCGAAACAACCAACGCGCCGGGAAAGATCCATTGCGGCTCGATGACCGTCGAACGCGAGCTGGTCGCCAGGCTCACAATGGGCGCGTTCTCCACCGCCGCGCGCGGATCGTCGACCGCCTCTACTTCGGCGTCCAGCCACGCGCTCATTTCTTTGGCGAAGCTTCGCCGATGCGCTTCCGTGGGACTGAAGACTCGCACTTTTTTTAGCGCCGGCAGCGCCCGGCGAATCGCCAGAATTTGCCCGCGCGCCTGGCGGCCGCTACCGATCAGTCCAAGCACGTCGGCTCCTTTCGGCGCGAGATACCGGCTCGCCACGCCGGCCGGCGCTCCGGTACGCCAGACGTTTAGCGCAGTACCGGCGACCAGCGCCAGTAAATCGCCGCGCTCGCCGTCGAACAGGAGAATAAAATACGCGTCCTTGGCGTCGCGAAACAGTGCGCTGATGCGCATCCCCTGCCCCGCTCCCGGCACGGCTGAAGTCGTAATGCGATATTTTTTGTGCGTATCAGTCAAGCTCGTTTCCAGGCGCATCTGGCCGGCGACTTGGCCGCTGTTGAACGCACGTAGAGATTCGTCGATGCGGGCTAGGAGACCGTCCATCGCAGACGGATCGCGGTAGAGAGGCGCTAAATCTTTTTCGCTTAAAATGATTGGCATGAGGATTTCCTTTCTATTACTTGGCCCTTTTAACACAGGGTGCAGAGCGGTTGTAGATTCGTTCATGATTGCCGCTGTCAATTTCGTCGTCCTGCATCGAAACCTAGGTTGGTTAGTTCACTTAGAAGCTATAATGGACCTTAAATCGAGAAAGATTCCTCGCTTTGCTCGGAATGACAACTACATAAGCCATTTGTCATCTCGAACAAAGTGAGAGATCTTTCCCAAACGGAACCACTACCTAGGGTTGACATGATCTGGTATCATCGCTACTTTCTTCGAGATTTTCTTCCGAAGTTAGCGTAAAATAAGTCAATGGCCAGTATCGACGAGACCAAGGCCCAGCTGATGCGCGGCGTTGTCCAGGACAACGTCGATGTCCTTCATGGAGTTAGGACGAGGCCGTTGTATCGCCGCCAGCGGCGGTTCCGGCTCTGGCTTTGGGGAGGATTTCTGATCGCGGGAATCGCCCTATTGACGGTTCCTGCGCGTCTCGTTTCCCGAGGTAGCGTGCCGGCTCAGAGTACCCTTCCAGTCACTCCGGTGGCGGCAGTGATGAATATCGATGCGACTCCGGAATCGGAAGTTCCTCTCTCGCATCCACGGCCCATCGATCGTCAGGCAATTCCCCTTTCGATTAAGACCATTGTGATTGATCCGGGCCATGGTGGAGAGCCAGGCGCGACATCGGAATCCGGTGTCACTGAAAAAGAGATTACCTTGGATGTGGCTCTTCGCTTGCGTCGGCTCCTGGAAAATGGACCCTTCGAAGTGCTCTTGACGCGCGAGACCGATCGGCGCGTCTCCCTCGATCAACGCGTGGCTTTCGCCAATGAACACAAGGCTGATTTATTCCTATCCATTCATGTCAACTGGATGGAGCCGCACACCATCCGCGCGTTGGAGACCTACTATGTCGGCCCGACCGACGACCCCGCCACGCTTAAATTGGCCAGCAGGGAGAACAAAGACTCCGCCTATGCCCTTTCGGACTACAAGCAAATCCTCGAAAAAATTTATGTCGACGCCCGGCGTGATGAATCGCGAGTTTTCGCTAAAACCATCCAAAGCCGACTGTTTCGTTCACTCAAGCCGAAAAATCCTCTGCTGCAGAATCGCGGCGTCAAAACAGCGCCCTTTGTCGTGCTGATCGGCACGCAGATGCCCGCCGTGCTGGTCGAAATCTCTTCGCTCTCCAACGAGGGAGACGTCGAGTTGTTGACAAAAAGGGATTATCGCGAAAATATCGCGCTGGCGCTATTAGAGGGAATTCGCGGTTACGCGAACGGCTTCAAGGCATTCGACGGGAAAGGCAGATAATTCATGGAAGAAACCAATGAAACGCTTTGTCTGGGAATCGACCTCGGCACTTCTCGTAGCTCGGTTTCGGCGTCCAATGGCGAGCGTCATGTGATCGACAGCTATGTCGGCTGGCCGGTCGACATGGTCGCGCGCAAACTCGTGAAGAAACCCGTCATGGTCGGTCGCGAGGCCCTCGATAACCGTCCCATGTTGGACCTGCGCCGGCCATTGGAGCGAGGCGTCATGAAGGACGGATCGGAGAAAGATCAAGAAGCCGTCCAAGAAATTCTGCGCCATCTAATCTCCCTCGCCGGTATCAAGCAAAAGGGCAAGAATAAGGCGAAGGTGCGCGCCGTGGTCGGCGTGCCCGCAGAAGCCTTCCGTGTTAGCCGACAAAACCTCCGCAACGCTCTCGAGGGGATCGCCGACAGTGTCATGCTGGTCTCCGAACCGTTCGCCGTCGCCTATGGCCTGGAGGCCCTGTTGCACGCTCTGGTCATTGATATCGGCGCGGGTACCGCCGACTTTTGCGTCATGCAGGGACGCTATCCCACCGACGAGGATCAAAAGACCTTGCCCAATGCCGGTGATTCGATCGACGAGCAATTGATGAAGCTCATGCGGGAACGCCATCCCGATGCGCAATTTTCCATTCATATGATCCGCGAGTGGAAGGAAAAATCGAGTTTCGTCGGCGAACGGAAAGATCGCTTGATGGTCTCGATGCCGATCAAAGGCAAAGAGACCGAAGTCGATATTACGAGCGAAATGCGCGCCGCCTGCGAAAGCATTCTCCCGCCGGTGTCTGAAACGATGATCGCCCTGCTGACCAAGGTGGAGCCGGAATTTCAGAGCAAGGTTCGTAATAATGTGATTATCGCCGGAGGAAGTTCGCTCATTAGCGGCCTGCCCGAAGCCCTGAGCAAAGCGCTCGACGAGCTAGGAGGCGGGCGGGCCACCGTCGTCCATGACCCGGTCTTCGCCGGCTCCGACGGCAGCTTGGCCATCGCGCGTGATGCGTCGAACTCCGACTGGGAGAAACTATCGCTCTGACGTCCGCTTGAAATCAAAAAAGTAGTGTAACATGGGTCCAGATTGACCCAAGAGCGTACCGATTAGTTTCAGGGAGAGCGAAGATGCGCGATTGGATTTCTGACCTGCTCATCTTCTCCGCCGGGATCACCGGCGGAGTTCTTGTTACGATGATCAAACCGATTTTTTCTGCCGCAAAAAGGCGTCGCACGGAGCTTGTGGCTGCACGGACGCGAA
The DNA here is from genome assembly GCA_036505755.1 of Binatia bacterium. Lineage (GTDB taxonomy): Bacteria > Desulfobacterota > Binatia > UBA9968 > UBA9968 > DP-20. The sequence goes on from DASXSW010000014.1 coordinate 5,086, forward strand.
TTCTCGCCGACATGAAAGAAGAACACGACAAAGAAATATTGCACGAAGCGTTTAGAGCCACCGAGGCGATTCGCGGCGAACTCGATAAGACCCGTGAGACTTTGCGCAAGACTTTGATTACCGTTCTGGAGCCCGGCGACGACCAGCATCATGGCCAGCACAAGACGGTCATCCAGCTTTCGGAGCGGAGGAAACCAAAGCGATCGACCTCCTAAGGGGTTTGCGCACCGGCACAGCGGTGGCGCGTAACCTTCGACCTCCATCCGAAAATCATCGAGTTGTGCCCTCCGTGTCCAGTTCGATTTGACAATCAATCGGCTGAAATGAAAGATTGGCGGGCGGAGGGGTCCGTAGATGAAATTAACGAAGGGAGCTGTGGCGGTGGCGCTCGCGCTGCTGCCCGTTACCGTTATGGCTGAAGATGTCATCAAGCTGGGGCTGTTCAATCGGGACGCGGCGATTATCGTCGCCGAGAGCAAAGGTTTTCTAAAGCAGGAAGACATTCGCGTCGAGATCAATACAGTCACCGATTCGCCGACGCTGTTGCGCAACCTCATCAAAGGCAATTACGATCTCATCCTCAATAACGCCGACAACGTAATCGCCTGGGCCGAGGGCCAAGGCGAGGATCCGCAGAAAAACGACTTCGTGATCTTTCTCGGCGGCAGCCAGGGTGTCGACCAAAAGCTCGTGGTCGCGCCCGGGATCAATGATTTTAGCGGGTTGAAAGGCAAAGTTTTCGCCGTTGACGCGCCGACCACGGGCTACGCCATCGTCGGCGTTTACATCATGAAAAAGCACGGCCTCGAGTGGAATCGCGACTATACATTTAAATCCTTTGGCAACACGACCGCTAGGGCGGATGCCATGAGCCGGGGCGACGCGTCGGGCGCGATGATGAGCATGCCCGATGACGACATCCAAAAGCGTGGTTTCAAAGTGCTCGCCAAATCTGAAGACTATGTCAAGCACTATGCCCGCGGGCTCGGCGCCACGCGCAGAGATTGGGCCAATAGCCATGAAGACTTGGTCGTGCGCTTCACCCGGGCGATGATCCGGGCCTCCGACTGGCTGCAGGATCCGAAGAACAAAGATGAGGCAATTCAGCTGCTCTTGAGCGAAACCAAGAACAACAAAGCGCGAGCCGAAGTGATGTACGCGCAGACGATCAGCCCAACCATGGGCCTCACCCCGCGCAGCCGGATTGACCTCGAAGGCATCCGAACCGTGCTCGACTTGCGCGAAGTCGCCGGCTTGATGAAACCGCCGGTGCCCAAGCCGGAAAAATACGTCGATGAGCGCTTTTATAAAAAGGCGCTGGCAACTCTAGCCAAATAATTCACGACCCGCGGAAGAAAAAACGCCGCGGCGTGGTCGCTTAAAATTGGAGAACAATGAAATGAATCGCACAAATCTTCGCCCATTGCCGGCAATTATGCTCGCGCTTGGAATAATCGTGTGCCAACCCGAATTGGTGCCCGCGCAAGCGCCACAAGGGAAACCGCTGACGATCCGTGGCAAGATTGCCGCCGTCGAAAAACAAGCACTCAAAGTAACAACTGCGGCGGGCGACGTGATGGTCAAGATCGCCGACGATATCCGGATCGGCGGCGTCGCTGCGGCGAATCTATCTGATATTACCGCTGGTAATTACGTCGGGACGACAGCCGTGAAGCAAGCGGACGGAACGCTGAAAGCGCTGGAGGTTCACATTTTTCCGGAAAGCTCGCGCGGCACTGGCGAAGGTCATCGACCCTGGGATCTCCAGCCCGGCTCGACCATGACCAACGCGAATGTTGAAAAAGTCGAACAAGTTATGGTTGAGAAAGCGCAAGGACAACTGCTCACGCTTAAGTACAAAGACGGTGAACAGAAAGTCTTAATTCCTCCGGGCACGCCGATCGTGCGAAACGTGCCGGGCGACCGTTCGTTGCTCAAACCGGGCGCCGGCGTCTACATACCTGGCGTCCGCGGCGAAGACGGCACCATCATTGCGACTCGGATCACCGTCGGTGTCGACGGTATCATGCCGCCGATGTAAGCCCGGTCGCGCCGAAACAGTCCGAATCGAAAAGTGGAGCTCTGTTGCATGATTCTTTTTCGCCGATTGTTTGCGTCGCTAGCGCTGCTCCTGGCGCTAGGCATGACCCAGAGTCAAGCCAATCCATATCTCGCTAAGCCGGGAGAAGCGCCGGTGCCGATTCGCGTCGCCGCCTGTGCCATTAGCGGTGGCTTCATGCATCTCTATACGGCGCTGGACAACCGCTTGTTCGAAAAGTACGGGCTCAAACCGGAGTTTCTGCTCGTGCGCGGCGCCGGGGTCTCGGTCGCAGCGCTCACTTCGAACGAGCTTCAGTTCCTCTACTGTACCGCCGATGCGATCATTCCCAGCTTGGCCGCCGGAGCGGAAGCGAAGATGATCGCCTCGCCACTGGTCGGTCTACCTTGGGTGATCATTGCCCGCAAAGATATCAAGCGGATCGAAGATCTAAAGGGTAAAATCTTTATCGTGACCCGGCCCGGAGGTACACCGGATACCCTCATCCGGATTCTGATGAAAAAATTACACTACACCGCCGACGATTTAAAAATTCGACACATCGGCGGCGCCGGACAAACCGAAGTTTTCAATGCCTTGCTTCAAGACTTGGGACAGGCAACGATGGTGACACCGCCCCTCGATGCGCACGCGAAGCGAGACGGCTTGAACGTGATCTACCATCTCGACGATCTCAATTTGCCGGCGATCTACAGCAGCATGTTTGCCAATGACCGGATAATCAGAGAACGGCCTACGATCGTGCAAAAATTCGTCGCCGCTGTGGCTGAAGCCGTACATTTTGTCGAGAAGAATCCAGACAAGGCTAAAGCCTCCGTTAGCAAAGTTCTCGCGCTCAAGGATCACGATTCGGCGCAATCCGCCTACGACGCCTACGCCAAACACCTGGTCAATCGCCGCGTTGCGATTCCCGCCTCGCGTGTGGCGGAGACAATCGAAATGGCGCGCCACGCTGGCGCCAACGTGCGGCGCAAGCCCGCCGAGACCTACGATAACAGCTTCGCCGACAATCTAGAGAAGAGTGGCTTTCTGAAAGAGCTCTGGGGCGGCGAGGTGCCGGGGAAAAAATGGTGACGTTCCCTGCGGCGAGAATGCCGCGAACGTCCGCCCGGTTGTGCTAAATCTCACCCACCAACACCGAGATTCTAAAGAAATCCACGCCATCTTCTCATCTGTATCTTTTCGCCCACGGGGATTTGAGGTAGTCGTTCATTTTCAATCCACCATCACTCCTAAAATCGAGAAAGATTCCTCGCTTTGCTGGGAATGACAACTACATAAGCCATGCGTCATCTCGAACAAAGTGAGAGATCTTTCCCAAACTGAACCACCGGATTTGATCCTTGTAAATATCGGCGCGGCGTTTTATGAGAGAAGGAATTTCTTCGTCCAACTGCGCAGGGAGGCCGCAATTTCATGCTTGAAAAACGGCTCCTGTATTGACCGAGCTTGCGTAGTCGATTTTCGGGAGGATCACCATGGCGCGAATTAAGCATATTGCGATACGAACGAACGACGTTGAAAAGACCGCCAAGTTTTATCAGGCGGCATTTGGTCTTGACCGCGTGGGCACGGGCCAGAGTGGCATTTATCTCACCGACGGCCATTTGAACATCGCTATCTTAAACTTCCGTGCCGTCGTCGAGGGGGAGTCCATGAAGCTCGGCATCGACCACGTGGGTTTTCAAGTTGACGACATTGACGCCGCCGTCGCGCGAATCGAAGAACTCGGTGGAAAATCATTGAACGATCGACACTCGGTTACGCCGACCGATCCAGGGCAGCCGCAATCGTACTTCGAAGTCAAGTGCGTCGGCCCCGATGACCAGGTGATCGACGTCTCCAGCGCCGGGTGGATCGGTGCCAAATAATTCATCTTTTCTCTGTCTAGTCGACTGCCCCGCGGGGGCGCGCCGGGCAAAATTATTATTCCTGAAATCCGACAGCTAACAGGTCTTAAAAAAAGCTTCGGAATGCTTCGAGAACCTCATGAACGGAAAATCCTCGATGATATCACAACCTCTCCGTTCGTCCTGAGCGCCGTCGAAGGACTCCGAGGGAGTTTTTCAACAATCTGCTAGCCTAGCGCGTCCCTTCGCTCGCCGACGGTGATTCTCCACAGCGTCCGCAAACGTATTTCCAGCCTCTACTATGGCTGGCGCATGATCGGTATCGTTTCGGCGTTGCGCGTGCTTGGCGGTGGATTGCATCAGTATGGCTTCACGGTTTTCTTTCTCCCCGTCACCGAAGAGCTTGGCCTGACCCGGGCATCCACCTCTCTGGCCTTTTCATTGGCCCGCGCCGAAGGCTCTCTTGCCGCGCCACTTGTCGGCTATCTGATCGACCGTTACGGCCCCAAGCCACTCATGCTCGCCGCTACACTGCTCGCCGGGATCGGTTACATTCTCTTTGCATGGGTAAATAGCTATTCAACCTTTCTCATCGTCTATCTCGGCGTCATTTCGCTCGCCTTTACCGCAGGATTCGTCCATGCGCCCGCGGTCGTCGCCAACAGTTGGTTCATCCGTCTGCGTGCCCGCGCGATGACCGTCGTCAGCGCCGCCGTTCCGGTTGGCGGCGCCATCATTACGCCGCTGCTCGCGATAGCTGTAAGAACTTTTGGCTGGCGCTGGGCGGCGTTTCTCGCGGGAGCGCTATTTCTAATGGCAGGCGCACCGTTGTGCGTTGGCATACGCCGTTCTCCCGAGAGCATCGGCATGCAACCGGACGGCGCGGCGACTCACCTCGAAACCAACGGCGATGTCAATAAAAGAATCCAAACAAGCCGCAACGAGGATCCCGACGTCACGGCGCGCGAAGCCTTTCGTTCGCCGATTTTTTGGAACCTGATTTGTTCCATGACCGCCCGGTCGCTCGCCTTCACCACCGTGACGACGCACTTCATACCTATGATGGTATGGAAAGGTTTATCCCAGACCGAAGCCTCGGTTCTCTTGGCCGGGTTCGCCATCTTCAATCTGCCGATTCACTTTCTACTCGGCTGGATCGCCGACTTTGTCAACAAGCCTAAGTTAGTGACCATCTGCCTGCTTCTGGGAGTCATCGCCGTGCTGCCGATGCTTTGGACCAATTCGCTCTGGGCGCTCTGGTTCTTCGCTGCGCTCTACACGGTGCTCGACGCGTCGATTCCGGTTTTCTGGGCGTCGGTCGGCGACTTCTTCGGCCGCAAGTCTTTCGGTACGATCCGCGGCAACATGAACCTTTTCTACACCTGGGGCGCCATCCTTGGCCCCTTCGTCGCCGGCGCCATCTACGACCGCACCCAGAGTTACGCGCTGGTGTTTTTAGGGATGACGATCGCTTTGCTCATCGCCGCCACACTGAGCGCCTTATTGATCAAACCCTGGGCCGAGATGCGCCAATCGACGGGAGATCTCGTCTCGTAAAATTGTCCGGCAGAATGGTTAAGGGGATTATTAACCGTTGGCGCCTTGCCAGCGGTGCGTTGCGACCACCTGCAGGATAGCATTGTGCGCCTGTCTTTCGACGGGATCGCATGTCCCGTAATCGGGATTGTTACAGCTCGAATGTCTGATTGAAATGGGACAATCAAAGCTCATGGGTCAGAGCCGAAGCGGCGAATACAAACTGTAAAGTAACGCCGAATTGTTCCTTGGCTTGTAAAAGTATCTAACATGCGGCCGTTCGAAAATTTCCGCAAGTTCGATTGTTTGGATCGCTCTGATCAACGGCAGTGAATCTGTAAGGAGATTTTACGAAATGGTCGCATGTTGCAGATTGCTTTCTTTGATTTTTCCGCAGCTTTTCGTTTGGCATTTCTATTGCGCAGTCTTACGCATATCAACGGCTCTGTGTGTCCAGGATGACTGCGTTCATACTTCCCAGCATCTGGTCCCAATTTAAGTTCAATCTATTGCTGCAGATCTTTGATGGCCTCTTTACCTACCACGTGCTGACCCAGGGCATTCCGGAAGCCAATCCGCTCGTCAGTAGCGCTATCGCTGAGTGGGGCGCCGTTTGGGGAATTGTCTACTGGAAGCTGTTCGCCTGTGCTTTGCTGGCGATGATCTTTGCGCTTAGACGTTGGCGCCAAGCGCTGGCCATGAAAGCCCTGATTCTAACATCGACCGTTTACGGCTCCCTCTTTTTTATATCGCTCTACTACCTATTGCGGGAATTTTGTGCTTAATCCAAATCCGGCGGCCGATATTTTTGAAATCCGCGACCGGACAGCACACGCCTCAGGCATGTATAGAAGTCTTTTCTTAGCGGTTAGCGGACGGGGAAGTGCGATAGATTCGCGTCGCCGTGCCCTGAAACAACGCTGCCCGCTCGGCAGCGGAATAATGCGCCGTGATTCGTTTAAACGCATTCCAGACCACGACGTAGGAGTTCGAAAGTTTTTCCACCGGAAAATTACTTTCGAACATGCAGCGATCGACGCCAAATTTTTCAATGCAGAGTTCGAAGTAGGGCGTTAGAGCCATCGCAAGTTCCGCGGACGAAGGTTTGATCACCCGCTGATGCCAATCGTATCCGGAGCGTACGGATCCAAAGCCGCCGAGTTTCACGACGGCGTTCGAACATTTCGCGACCGCGGCGGTTCCCTCACTCCAAAGTCGAAACACTTCATCGCGTTTGCCGGCATACGGACCGACGCCCAACGGGGCGCCGATGTGATCCAAAATGATGGTCACGTCGGCAAAGGCGCCTGCCAGGTCCGCCAATTCCGTAAGTTGGGGATGATAAAGCCAAGCATCGAAGCTCAAATCTAATCTCTTCAGCCACGCGAATCCCCGGTGAAACTTGCTATCGGCGAGCAATCCCTGCGCAGCTTCATTGCGCAACGCGCCGCTGCCGTCCCACGTCGTCGAGTGCCGAATACCGCGAAAGCGGC
>DASXSW010000015.1:0-1668 GCA_036505755.1 Binatia bacterium
CCCCTCAGGAGTGGTGGAGTGTTGGAGTAATGGAGTGATGGGAACTCGGAATCGCAGCGACATTCCGAGGCCAGTCCGACTACCCAATACTACAACATTCCAATACTCCATTACTCCAATCTTCCTACGCCACTTCCATCACCAGATTCCTGTATGGATCTACGGTGACTTTGTGCTCTGGCGGCACTAACGTCGTCGTAAAGGGCAATTCAATTATCGCCGGTCCTCGAACCACCGTGCCGACGCCAAGCCGTTCATAGTCATAGACCGGTGTGTTGATGAATTTGCGTTGAGGCCGGGTGAAAAATACCTGGCGCTTGCCTTTGAGAGCGGCGCGCGCGTTGCGGCCGGCTTTGCGCCTCGCAGTCAATTTTGGTTTGGCGACTTTGCCGATGGCATCGACACGAATCTCGCTGATCTCGATGCCCGCTTTTGTGTAGCCTGCGCCGACGCCGTAAAGTTCCTGGTACTTTTTCTCGAACGTCGACTGCATCTCCCTGACGCGATTCGTGTTGAAGCGATCAAAGCTCATCGGCATCTCCACTCCGGCGGTTTGGCGCCGATAGCGCATAGTGAAATAACGACGGAACTCGACCTGATTGACTTTAAATCCTTCGCCGGACAGCGCTGCGGCCATGTCTTCTTCAATGGCGTCGAGGCGGTGGTTGATCACGGCGGGATTAGCGGGGAGGATGTACTGACAGCTCATGACGCGCGTACGAATGACGTCGGCGGCGGCGGCGCCGAACGCCGAGAACACCGGCGAGGTGGCAAAGATATAAATTTGCTTGATGCCCAATTCGGCCGCAAAGCCGGAAGCGTGCACGGGGCCGGCGCCGCCGAAAGCGTAGATGACAAATTCCTCCGGCAGATAACCCGTGCGCACGACCTGGCGGCGAATCAGATCCGACATTTTGGCATTGACGATGTCGAAAACTCCCGCGGCAGCTTCGTGGATTTTCAGTTTCAATGGTCGAGCGATCTTGTCCTCGATGACTGTGAGCGCTTTTTCTTTATTCAGATGCTTCCGCCCGCCGAGAAAATAACTGGCATCGATGATGCCGAGCGCGAGATCGCAGTCGGTCACCGTTACTTGCTCGCCGCCCGCGTCGTAGCAGACCGGACCCGGACTGGCGCCGGCGCTGCGCGGGCCCACCAGTAACCTCGCGGTTTCGGCTTCGACCTGTGCGATGGTGCCGCCGCCGGCACCGATGGATTCGATATCGATGATCGGCTGGAGCATGCGGAAGCGCTCGACGATCGGTTCCTGCGCGTAGCGCCAATATGCCTCGGTGATCAGACCGACATCAAAGCTCGTGCCGCCCATGTCGGTAGTGATGACATTCTTGTGCTTGAGCAAGCCGGCAACGTGGGCGGACGCGATCATACCGCCTGCCGGGCCCGATTGCAGATTGGCGATCGCACTCACATGCTCGCGGTGCGCGACGCCGCCGTTGCCCTGCATGATCAACAGCGGTCCTTGAAGCCCGCTCTGTTGCAGTTTGTTTTCGAGCTCTTTGAGGTAGTGCTCGACCGTCGGACCCAGATAGGAATTCAGAATCGCGGTATTGGCGCGGGCGTACTCCCCGGCAACTTGCGACAGCGAGCTGCCAAAGGACCAGTAAACTTTCCGGTGTGGATCCGCTTCTGCAGTAAGCGCGCGAATTT
>DASXSW010000016.1:0-2792 GCA_036505755.1 Binatia bacterium
GACTGCCAGCCTTGATCCGGTTTGATCGCGAGATCTTCCGGCGTCGACCAGATGACCCGCCCTTCACTGTGATCGCGCAGCGCTTGCTCGGTGATTTCAATGGCGCGGCCGAGGTCGAGGACTTTCTTTACGTCATCGTTAGAGAGATAAAGGATACCTCTGGCGTCCATGGTCATTGAACAATGCTGAGGTCGCGACAACCCGTAGTCAAGAATTGCGGACCTTTGTCAGTGATGACCAGGTCTTCTTCGAGATGAACCGCGCTCTTTTCCGAGCGAACTTTCGGTTCCAGCGCGAGAACCATACCCGGACGGTAGACCTCCGTTTCTACTTCGTTGAGCGATGGCGGTTCGGCTCGCGACATGCCGATGCCGTGGCCAATACGTTTCGGGCTATCGACGGCTTGATAGCCGCGCTTGATCAGCTCTCGATTTGCGACGCGCGAGACTTCCGCGATCGGCGTGCCGGGCTGCATCGACTCAAAGCAGAGCTGGATGACATCGCAAGTTGTCTGGTGATCCCTTTTGTGTTCGTCAGTTGGTTCGCCGAAAATCGTCATGCGCGTGATGTCGCCGTAGTAGCCTTCGTAACAGGCGCCGAAGTCGGCGATCATGCGGTCGCCTTTGTTGTAGCGGCGGTCGTCATAGCGCGTAGATGAGTTAAGCATCAAAAAACCGGGATGGCGCGGGTGGGCGCCTTCTTCGATCATCGAGATAAACAACCGATCGGCAACTTCCCGGCGAGTCATACCTGGCTTCAATTGCGGCAGGCAGCGATCGTACGCTTTCACGGAAATGTCGCACGCCTTGCGCATGAATTCGATTTCCTGAGGGCTCTTGATCAGGCGCATTTCCGTCAGCGCGGCCGTGCCGTCTTGAATCTGCGCCTTGGGCAGGGCCTCGGTGAGACGCGAAAGATAATTTACCGGAAAACCAAGACGCTGATCGTCGCCCAGCTCAAAACCCAATTTGGCTTCGCCAAGGCCCATTTCCTTTATGCCGCCGGCGATCATTTCTTGAGGAAACGGCACATCTGTATAGGCGCGCACTTCACCGACCCACGGGAGCGCCTTTGCTTTCGCTTTGTCATTGCCATAGACGAGCAGCAGCGGCTTACCGACCTTTGGTAGAATACAGATCTGCGGTCGCTGGATGTGATCCAACTGATAACTGATGAGACCGCTGAAGTACCAGTAGTTGTTTTTTTCCGAGACGACTAACGCGTCTAGACCATCGCGCTCCATGAGCGCTTGGGCGCGCTGGTAACGGTCCAAATATTCTTGGTCGGCGAACGGGGCTTCGGTTGCCATACGGTCTCCTTCGATTGTCCGTCGGACGTGTTGCTCAACTTGCGATAGCTTTGCGGCCTTCCATTCTCTTGATCTTGTTGACATAATCCAATGCTTCCGCAAGTTGAATCACTGAAGCATATTTCGCGTTCATCTCGAAGAGATTGACCAAATGCGAAGTGCGCGAACGGTCGAAAACGCATTCTTCAACGACAAAAACCGGATAGCCGAAGGAATAACCATCGAGCACAGTGCCGCGCACGCAGCCACAGGTGCTGGTGCCGGCGACGAGCAGGCAGTCGATGTTTTTGCGCACGAGGTAAGTGATCAGATGCGTGCCGAAGAAAGCACTGGCGCGCGCCTTGCGCACGATGAATTCGTTGTCTCGCGGTCGGATCATTTCAGGAAATTCGACGGCGAGTTTTTCGAAGTCCGTCGCATCGACGCTGCGCTTGGTGGCGTTGCCGAAAGCGGCTTTGAAGTCCGGATCGCTGGTGGAGTAAATCACCGGCACGTCGGCGTTGCGGCAGGCGCCGAGCAATTCCTTGATTTTCGGCAACGCGTCCCAGGCCACCTGGCCGCAACTCGTGGGAAATTCGTCGATGGCTTCCATGACCGGCATCGGTTTGGTCCCGGTGAAACCCGTGATGACATCGATAATCAGCAGCGCGGGGTTGACGCCGAAATTCTGCTTACCTTTATAACCGGCCTTCTCGTAAACTTTTCTTTCTTCCTCGGGAACAAACGCTTCCCAATCGCGCATATTTCCTCCTCATGACATTCCAGTTAAGGTTGGTTCAAGGTTCAAAGTTCAAGGTTCAAGGTGGGGGAACTCCGGAAACGTTGAACTGTTGAACATTGAACTTTGAACCGGCTTGCCTCGGAGCAAGCCTTCACGGCGAATACAACTTATTGCCGCGTTTGGTCATGAACAAGTCCAAAGGCAGCTCGGTGCCGAGACCCTTTTCCTTGGCCTTGTCATACATCTTTCTCGCGGTGGCGGCGAACTGAATGCCCATGCCGGTGTTGTTCTTGAAAAAAGTGATTTCTTTGTCGTCCTTACGACTACGGCACTTGCCATTGAGTAAATCACCCAATTCATGCAAGTCCTCAGCCCTGACGATGCCGCGCTCGATGCGGTCGTGAAATTCGGCCTGCTTGTCGAGAAAAATCTGCGGCTTGTAGCCGACGATTATAAGGTTTGCCCTTCTGATCGCTTCGTCGTCCAGCTCTTTGCGCGGTAGAAACCCGTCGCCGCCGACGAGGCTCGTGACATGCATGCCTTCTTCCAGCCATTTACCTTCGACAACTGGATCGACCGCATTTGTCGCCGCGCTCACGATATCGCAACTTCGGACGGCTTCTTCAGCGGACGAAACGGGCACGATCTCGATCCCGGTTTCTCGACTCATTTCGCGGGCGAAGCGTTCGCGATTCTCCCTGGTCGGGCTATAGACTTTGACTCGAGTCAACGATCTGACGACGGCGTGCGCGGTTAGCTGAG
>DASXSW010000017.1:0-4410 GCA_036505755.1 Binatia bacterium
CAGCTGGCCGCGACCATGACTGAAGTAAAGTCCAAACTGCGCAATCAGCGAGTACGCGATGGCGAACTGGGCGACTGCATATCCCGCAATCGTAAACTGTGAAATGCTGACCAAACCGACACCAAACTGCGACAGAACCAAACCGCCGCAGGCAAATTGGCCGATGGCAATAATACCTTTCGCCGGAACCGGCATGCGGTTCGGCCGATATTTGAACGATATATGCAGCAGCGGCCAACCAAAAAATGCCACCTTCGACTTGTATTCGAATCCAAAACCGTCCCACTTTTCGCGCGCCGGAAACGGCGCACCACAGTGGGGACACGCCATCGCCTGTTCGGAAATCTCACGCCGGCATTCTCGACAAGGTTTCATTTGCGCTCCTCCAACAGATACGAAAGTTGGTCCATCGGTTTTGGTCCTCACCTCACCACCAGAAGATACTGTCGCGCGAAAACGGCGATCGAATCGGCGAGATCGATTGCCATTCGATCCAAGTTCGCACGCGCTCGCAGATTGCTCCCGATCTCCAATTGAATCGCATCGATCTGAGTGCCGCGATGACTACCGTAGGTTCGCGTCGTGTAACCACCCGTATAGCGCTGCTCTCGTGCCTCGCCGGCGCCATTTGGAATAACTTTGTATCCTTTCAATGCCAGCTGCCCAACAATGCTTTTTGGTCCGGTAAGCGCTTCGTTGCCAAACTTTTGCTGTAATGCCGAGACACTTCTGTCGTTGTCCGTGCCGCGAAAAATGGTATCAGCCTCGGCACTCTGGCCATGAATATCGAGCAACAATCCGCCCATCCAGCGCTGACGCACACGCTCAGCGGCGTCTTCGAGCGCGCGGTGATAGGCCTCGTAATAAGGCTTCGCCGCCGCCGACTCATAGGCCGCGGCGTGCGGCCGATTGGCATCGACGTACTTTCGCTCGAAACGGGCGACGATCAGAAACGGCTTGGCATCCAATCGATCGCCGAGTGCACGGCCAATCGCTTGGGCAAGTTCAGCGGTGTTGCTGTCTCGTTCTGTGGTGAACTGCGGCACACCGATGCCACGCCGGACCGGTACTCCCGGGACCGGCTCGCGGCCGCCGTGAGGTGCAGAAAGAATAACCGGCAACATCCCCGCCCAAACGGCCAGCAGCTTCGCTGATCCTTGCTCCTCCTGGGCAAAGAGGAGCCCATGGAGAAGAACTCCGATCGCGACCAGACCGACCTTCGCCAAGGCGCCCCGTTTGAAATTACGCATGTGATGCATCAAGAGCAAAAGCACAAAATCAAATCGTGTCGGCTTTCCATCAACCAGATTCCGGCGACCCCACTTGCCCATGACATATCGCTCTGGATAACTGGGGCAGCGCATTTCGGTGCGCAGCCGAGGATGACGACGTGGCGGCAGCAAACCACCAAGCGCGCCACGGAGTCGCAGCGCTCGAGGCACAACGTAGCGCGTAAAGCGTGCCGGCCGAAACAGCGCGAACTCCAATGCTCGCGGCGCATCAAACGGAAAGTCGTAGCAGGACGAGAGAAAAACGATGCGTTGGTGGTCCTTCTCGGGATCAAGCTCTTGAATGGCGTCACAAACGGCGTAGCGAGACATGTTGCGGATAATTGACGCTGGCGCGGCAATAAGAGTTAACGCAGCATTATTTCGGCTCTGGTGCCTTCGCTGTGAGCTTCTTTAGAAATTCCGGCGGAAAAGGCTCGGCTTGGAGCTCTCTTGCTTGTTTCACCTTGACCCAAGCTTCCGTGTATCTTTCTTGATCGTACAACGACATGGCCCACTCGCGCCAGCTCGGCGCATATTTCGGATTGAGTTCCAGGCTCTCGGTAAAACGATTGTTGGCAACCACGAAGTGATGGGCGCGGTCTAACTGCCTATCGGCTGGCAGCCGCGCGGCATATTCCGAGTGAAGGGTACCCAGATCGCATAGAAGCGCTACCCGCTGGTTCGGATCATCGATCAGTTCGCGGGCTGATTCCAGCTGTTCGATAGCGTCGGCCAACTTGCCTCTGTCGCTGAGCACTGCGCCGAAACCCCAATAGACGCTATAGTTCTTGGGATTCAGCAGCCACGCTTGATTGAAACGTTGCATTGCCACATCGCCTTGCTTCGCCCGGACTGCCGCCCAGCCCTGCGTCGCGAGCGCGTTGCTGGCAGCCTGCCGGCTACCGTATCTGAGAGTCGTATCGCGGATAAATGCCTCGTCCGCATGCTTGAGATTATCGGGTCGCGCGATTTTTGGCTGGCCAAACATCGGCAGCAACTCCGAGCCGTCGCTCTGCCCGTGCGCTGAATTAATCGCGATCAAAAGAGGGATAACCAAACATATCAATCCTAAACGCATCTTCCGCAACGCTTCCCCGTCAATTCGTAAATCCCAAATTACTTTCATCAAAAAAATCCACCTATGACGCCTCATACACGGGATTTTTCCCGGTGGGCCAATTGTTACCTTGACACTTCAAAAGTTCTAGGGCTATTTTGGCAACAAATCAAATCGAGGGAGTTCTAATGATCGAAGGACTGAAAGACAAAGTGACCATCGTTACCGGGGGCGGCCATGGCATCGGGCGGGCGTATTGCCATGGCTTTGCCGAAGCGGGCGCGAAAGTCATCGTCGCCGATATCGACGCACCGGCGGCGGAAAAGGTTGCCGGCGAAGTGATTAAACAGTTCGACGCCAAAGCGTTGGCTGCAAAGGTCGATGTAGCGGGCGAACAATCGACCAAAGACATGGCCAAGCTCGCGCTCGATAGGTTTGGACAGATCGACATCCTGATCAATAATGCTGCGATCTTTGCAACCATTCCGATGAACCGCGGTGGTATCGACAGCATCGACCCGGACGAATGGGACCGCATGATGGCGGTGAATTTGAAAGGCTTGTTCTTCTGCTGCCGCGCCGTGCTGCCCACTATGCGCCGACAGAAATCAGGCAAGATCATTAATATTTCATCCGGCACGGTATTGAACGGCAGCGCCGGGCGCATTCATTACGTGACTTCGAAAGCCGGTGTCATCGGCTTTACCCGCACCCTCGCCCGCGAAGTCGGCGACGACAACATCAACGTCAATGCGATCGCTCCCGGCTCGACTCTTTCAGAGGACAATCCATCCGAAGAGGTTATTAAAATGCGCGGCGCGCGGGTCGGCGACCGCTGCTTGAAGCGCGTCCAATTACCTAAGGATCTGGTCGGCACAGTGCTCTTCCTCGCATCGCCGCTTAGCGATTTTATGACCGGCCAAACCGTCGCCGTGGACGGTGGCACGGCATTTCTATAGCGTGGTGTCTGAGAAGTTGTTAAAGAATTCGGCCACCACCCCTATCGTCATGCCGGTATTCACCGGCATCCAGTAGGAGCGGGTTTGAAACCCGCCTACGCCCGGATTCCGGGTCACGCCGGCTCGCGCGAAATGACGATTGAAATTGACTAAAACTTCTAGAGCCAATGGCTGAATACCAACACCGAACGATTATCGCCGGCGACGTCAAAACCCATTTTTTGGAGGCGGGCAGTGGGCTCGATTTAGTTTTGCTTCATGGCGGCGAGTACGGCGCTTCGGCCGAGATCACCTGGCGCCATAACATTGCTGCGCTTGCCGAACGGTTTCATGTCATCGCTCCAGACATTCTCGGCTGGGGACAAACGGAGAAGATTTACAGCTTTTCCGATCCAGCCGGATTGCGCATCCGCCATCTGCAGAGGTTCTTAGAAACCTTGGGAATCGGCAAAGCATTCTTCGTCGGCAATTCCGCCGGCGGTGGTCTCATTCTCAGAACCGCCGTGCGTCATCCACCGCCGTTACAAATTCAAAAAATGGTGACCATCTGCGGCAACGCCAGTGTATTCAAAACCACCTCACAGGCGGATCTCGATAACTACACACCGTCGATGGAGAACATGAAAAAAATCGTCGCGCTACTGTATCACGATCCCAAGTGGCAAACCGAAGAAAATATTCGCGAGCGTTACGAAAGCTCGATCATTCCCGGCGCCTGGGAGACATTGTCAGCGGCCCGTCTAAGAAGCCCGGCCCACCAAGTGCGCTCGACCACTGAGGCATTCGTCAAGCAGCTTTCACAGCTCAACATCCCGCTGCTCATCATGTCCTGCAAGCACGACCCGCTAAATCAAAGTGATTGGGACGTCAACTTTCAGAAAATTGTCCCCGGCTCCAAAGTGCATCGCTTTATGAACTCGGCCCATGAACCGCAGATCGAAGAGACCGAGGAGTTTAACCGGGTGCTGACGGAGTTCCTGCTGAGCTAAATTTTTATCCCAACTACATCCTTCATGCGGATCGGAACTATACGAACACTCGCACTAATGGCAGCCGTGCTTATTAGCATGGCTTTTTCCGACAGCGCTTCCGCCCAGCTCATACGCCTGAAAACTTCTTACAG
>DASXSW010000018.1:0-4658 GCA_036505755.1 Binatia bacterium
AACGATTTTCCCAGGAAACTTGTTGCAGGCGGCGCGGAGAAATTCCTCATTGTCGTACGCAGCCGTGCCAATCACGACGCGACACGCTCCGAGATTCAACGCGGCCTCGACGGCTTCAATCGAGCGCAACCCGCCTCCCAGCTCGACGAAAAGACCGGATTGCTTACAAATCGCTTCGATTTCCTCAGCGTGCACCGGTCGCCCTTCGACGGCGCCGTTGAGGTCGACGACGTGAATGAAGGTTGCGCCTTCAGCGCGCCAGTGGTGCGCGGCGTCGACGGGATTTTCAAAATAGATCGTTTCCTTGTCCATCTCGCCTTGAACGAGACTTACGCAGCGGCCGTCTTTGAGATCGATCGCGGGAATGATCAGCATAGACTTAATTTGATGCGACGAAACGTCCAAAGTTGGCGAGAATCCGGAGGCCCAGTTCCTGACTCTTTTCCGGATGAAATTGGCAGGCGAAGAGCCGGTCCGTAGCAATACTGGAGACGAATGAATTACCGTAATCCGTTTTTGTCGCAACAATCGAGCTTTCGTCCGGGACGACGTAAAACGAGTGCACAAAGTAAACGTAATCGCCGCTGGCAATCCCTTCCAGGAAAGGCGACTCCTTTTTTTTCTCGATCCGGTTCCACCCCATGTGCGGCACTTTGAGATCTTCCAAAGCGTGAAACCCGACGACTTTTCCGGCAAACAGATCCAGGCCTTTTTGTCTGCCGAACTCTTCGCTTTCTGAGAACAGCAGCTGTAAACCGAGACAGATCCCTAAGAACGGTTTTCCCCGCCGCACGATTTCTTGAATCGGCTCGATCAGGCCAAACTTGTCGAGGTTTTCCATACAAGCGCTAAAAGCGCCGACTCCCGGCAGGACGACCCCGCGAGCCCCGTGGAGCTCGCTCACGTCGCGGGTCACCACGGCGTTGAAGCCGACGTGTTCCAGCCCTTTCTGCACGCTGCGCAAATTGCCCATGCCGTAGTCGATGATCGCAATCATGAAAATCTTTTTCTAGCTATGCATTTCTAGAACTTTGAATGTTGAACCCTTGCACCATTCGAAACCGGCCGGAGCTCGAAGGTTCAAAGTTTAAGATTCAAGGTACAAGAACTATAAGCTACCTTTCGTGGATAGCACCCCTTGAAGTCGTGGATCGAGTTGCGTCGCCATGTCCATGGCGCGAGCAAAAGCCTTGAAACACGCTTCAATGATGTGGTGCGGGTTTTCACCGCGCACGACGTCGATGTGCAAGTTCATGCCCAGCTGATTGACGAATCCTCCAAAGAACTCGTGCGGTAAGTCGGTGTCGAAGTCACCGACGCGCCCCGGGCGGATCTTGACGTTATAAAAGAGATAAGGCCGGCCGCTGAGATCGACGACCACTTCGGCCAGCGCTTCATCGAGCGGGCAACTCGCCTCGCCAAAGCGGCGGATGCCGTGCTTGTCGCCGAGGGCGTCTTTGAAAGCTTGACCCAACGCCAGGCCAACGTCTTCGACCGTGTGATGATAGTCGACTTCAAGATCGCCTTTCGCGTCGATATCGATGTTGAAAAAACCATGACGGCTGAAGCTATCCAACATGTGATTTAAGAACGGCATCCCGGTTTGAATTCGCGCTTGACCGCTGCCGTCGATATCTAACTTAACCGTGATATCGGTTTCTTTTGTTTTGCGGCTGACTTTTGCCATCCGTCCCATGGTTGCTCCTTCCTAGCGAAAGCGGGCTTCTACCGAGCGTGCATGATCATCGAGCCCTTCGAGTCGCGCCAAATGCGTGATCTTCGGCGCCAACGCTTTTAAAGCGCGCTTCTCGGCGTGTATAATCGAAGTACGCTTGAGAAAATCATAGGTACCGAGCGGCGAAAAAAACCGCGCGCTCCCGCCGGTGGGGAGCACATGATTGGGTCCCGCCAAATAATCCCCCAGCGGCGGCGCCGAGTAGTGCCCGAGAAACATCGCGCCGGCGTTATGGATCTGCTTCGCCAGTTTTTGCGGCTGTTTGACGATCAGTTCGATGTGCTCCGGCGCAATGGCATTGGCCAGCTCGATCATTTCTTTTTGGCCGCGCACGACGATGATTGCGCCGTACTCAGCCAGCGCCTTGAGCGTGATCGCCTGCCGTTTCGTATTTCGAAGCAGAGTGTCGATCGCACGTTGAACCTTGAGCGCCGTCGCCATTGACGTTGTCAAGCACAATGCAGCGGCCAATTCATCATGTTCGGCCTGCGAAAGCATATCAGCCGCAACATGAACGGGTTCCGCCGAATCATCCGCCAGCAGCAAAATCTCGCTCGGCCCGGCGATCGAGTCAATATCGACCTCGCCGAAAACCATTCGCTTGGCGGTGGCGACGAATATATTTCCCGGACCAACGATTTTGTCGACTTTCGGAATCGTTTGGGTGCCGAATGCCATTGCAGCCACGGCCTGAGCGCCGCCGACACGGAAAATGCGGTCAACCCCGGCAACGTGCGCGGCGGCGAGAATAATTGCCCCGTCGCTGCCGATGGGTGAGGTCATGATAATTTCTTTGACGCCGGCAATTTTGGCCGGAATCGCATTCATCAGAACCGTGGAAGGATAGGAGGCCTTACCGCCAGGCACATACACGCCGACCCGTTCCAGGGGCGTGATTCGTTGACCGAGCAACATGCCGAGCGGGTCGCGATACTGCCAGCTTTTCTGCAGGTGGCGGCGATGAAACGCCGCGATTCGTTTAGCGGCAAGTTTTAAAGCCGCCAAGTCTCGCGGCGCCACTTTGGCGAGCGCGCGCCTGATCTCCGCTGGTTTTACTTCCATCGTCACAGGTGACAGGCGCACACGGTCGAACAGCCGCGTGTAACGCAATAGCGCCTGATCGCCACGCCGCTCCACGGCAGTAACGATTTCAGAAACGCGCCGCTCGATCCCGCCCTCGCGGGTACCGCGGCGGTCGAGTATTTTCTTGAGCAGCGGTTTGAATCTTGCCTCGGTCGTCTTAACTAACCTCATCGTCATTCCGACTGACCAATTTTCGATCTTGGATTTTAGATTTATGGCTTGAACTCTTGAACACTTGAACCTTGAACGAATATTAGCCCTTCACGCGCTCGATGTGCGCGCCCAATCGCGAAAGCTTCTTCTCAATCTGTTCATAGCCCCGGTCCAGATGATACACCCGCGAAACTTCCGTCGTGCCGTTGGCGACCAAACCGGCGAGGAGCAGCGCTACGCTCGCGCGCAGGTCGCTCGCCATTACCGGCGCGCCGGAGAGCTCGTGCACGCCCCGTACCACTGCGCGATTTCCCTCCAGTTGAATCTGCGCACCCATGCGGTCCAATTCCTGCGCGTGCATAAAACGATTCTCGAATATCGTTTCCGTGATGATGCTCACGCCGTCGGCGACCGCCATCAGCGCCATCATTTGCGCCTGCAAGTCGGTGGGAAATCCGGGATAGGGCAGAGTCGTGACATCGACGCTCTTGATATTCCCGTTGCGCTCAACTTTGATCCCGACTTCATCGGCTGTGTAGACGACGCCGGCTTGCTTGAGCTTGATCAGAAAAGCCTCGAGATGATCCGCGCGCGCACCTCTGACCAGCACTTCGCCGCCGGTGATCGCCGCTGCAATGACGAAACTGCCGGCTTCGATGCGGTCAGGAATGATCCGATGGGTTGTTCCATGCAAAGCATCAACACCGACGATTTGAATAATGTCGGTGCCGCTACCCTGAACCCTCGCGCCCATTTCGTTTAATACGCTGGCGAGATCATCGATCTCGGGTTCCTTGGCGGCATTCTCGATGATCGTCGTGCCCTCGGCCAAAGTCGCCGCCATCATCAAATTTTCGGTGGCGCCGACCGACGGAAGATCCAGATAGATTTTTGCGCCGCGCAAGCGCGATGCGTTTGCTTCCACATAGCCGTGCGATTGCTCGATCGTCGCGCCCAACGCTTCCAGGCCTTTCAGATGGAGATTGATCGGACGGGCCCCGATGGCACAGCCACCCGGCGTTGAAACTCGCGCTCGGCCGAAGCGCGCCAGCAACGGCCCGAGCACCAAGAAAGACGCCCGCATCGTTTTCACCAGGTCATAAGCGGCTTCGAATTTATCGATCCGGTTTGCTTGCAGCGTCAAATCGGCGGCGCCGTCTAGCCAGCTTTGATTGTCGTGCTTATCGCCCAATCCGGAAAGCAGTTTGAGTGTGGTGCGAATATCCGCTAGATGAGGCACGCCCTGATACGTGCAAGGCTCGCTCGTAAGCAGGGAAGAGATCAGTACCGGCAACGCCGCATTCTTCGAGCCGCTGACGCTGACTTCCCCCGCAAGGCTCTTACCGCCTTGTAAAATGATCTTGTCCACTTGCTTTTGCGTCCTTAGAAGATTGATTTCGCTTTTTTGCCAGCCAGCTTCGCCATAACCACACGATCTCGGCCGGCATAGTCTTGAAAAACGGTCACACCGGTGTAGTAACCGCTTCCAGCGAATAATCGTGCCACTTCTTCTCCCATATCCGCGCCGATTTCTACGGCGACGGCACCATTCGGCGCCAAGTGATCACTAGCCTCGCGCGCGATCCGCCGGTAGAAGTCGAGCCCGTCGACGCCGCCGTCCAACGCGCCACGCGGTTCCCAGAGGCTCACTTCCGGTTCTAAAGCATCTATCTCCGCTGAGCGAATA
>DASXSW010000019.1:0-5792 GCA_036505755.1 Binatia bacterium
ATGGATGGTTTTGTCCACAGGATTGTCTTTCGCTGCCGAGGAAGCAAAAGCGCCTGAGCCTGCAAAAGCCGAGGCTCCGGCCGCGGCACCCGCGGCCCCTGCGGCAGCGGCGCCAGCGCCGAAGTTACCGACGTATTTCACCGCCACAAGTGACGATCCGAAGAAGCCGCCGGCATGGCCGGATCCGACGGGTGCTGCCTCGGGTGTTTGGGCAACACCGGCCAGCGACGCAAAAGGCGATGTTCCAGAGAAGCTATCCATTCAAGATGTTTATGATCGTATGGTCCATAACCTGTATTCGATCAATTATGTTTGGGCGCTGGTCGCTGGCTTTCTGGTTATGTTCATGCAGGCCGGTTTCATGCTCGTCGAGACCGGGCTCTGCCGGGCGAAGAACGCTTCTCACACCGCGGCCATGAATCTGATGATTTACCCACTTGGCTGTCTCGCTTTCTGGGTCTACGGCTTCGCGATAGGCTGGGGTAACTGGTGGAATGGACCGGTGGCGCCCGGATGGTACCCATCTCTCGGTCCCGGCCTTTCGGTGCTCAATGAAGGTTGGGGTTTGGGTGCGGCTGTCGATGCAGCAGGAAAGGCAACTGGCGCGTTCACGTACGGCCTGATCGGTTTGAAGGGCTGGTTTTTGACCGGTGCCGTCGGTGATACCGCAGTTTTGGTGCTGTTCTTTTTCATGATGGTTTTTATGGACACCACCGCAACGATTCCTACCGGCGCGATGGCCGAACGCTGGGCATGGAAGAATTATTGCCTGTTCGGATTGTGGGTTGCCCTACCTTATTGCCTCTATGGCAATTGGGTTTGGGGCGGTGGTTGGCTAGCGCAGGGTGGAATCAATTGGGGCCTTGGTCACGGCGCAGTCGATTTCGCCGGTTCCGGTGTCGTTCACTCGATGGGTGGCGTGATCGCACTCGCCGGGGCGATGGTTCTCGGGCCGCGCATTGGCAAATTCGATGCGCAGGGTAGACCGAATGCCATGCCTGGTCACGATGTGCCGATGGTCGCGTTGGGAACGTTTATCCTGGCCTTCGGTTGGTTCGGTTTCAATCCAGGTTCGACTCTTGCCGGGACCGATCTTCGCATCAGTTACGTTGTGGTGAACACAATGCTTGCCGGCATAGTGGGAGCGCTCGCCACAATGGCCACGCTCATGTTGAAGGGCCTCAAGCCGGATACCACGATGATGTGCAACGGCATGCTCGCAGGCCTGGTCGCGATTACAGCGCCCTGCGCATTCGTCGATCCCTGGGCGGCGGCGGTCATTGGCTTGGTTGCCGGTTGGCTTGTGGTCGAGGCCGTTTTCTTCTGGGAAAGACGCGGCATCGACGATCCGGTGGGCGCTATTTCCGTCCACGGAGTAAACGGACTTTGGGGGGTAATCTCCGTTGGGATATTTGCGACCGGTCAATATGGCGCCGGCTGGAATGGCGTAGTGCGCGATGAAATGGTGAAGCTCTACGGCTCGGATGGTGTGCGCGGGCTTTTGTATGGTGACTTCTCGCAGTTCTTCATGCAGTTGATCGACGCCGGAACGGTAGCGGTCTTCGGCTTCGTGATGGCACTTGTCTGGTTCAAGGTGAGCGATCTGATCACACCGCTTCGCGTTAGCAAGGAAACGGAGATCGAAGGGCTCGACGGTCCCGAGATGGGCGTTCTCGGCTATCCGGACTTCCAGCTTCACCCGTCGGGAATGGGACTTAGCACGGTCGGCGTGGCCGCAGCCTCTACAGCGGATGAGTTGCATGGGAGAAAAGTTGTTGCGGAACAGAACTGAGGAAATAGGTGACCTAATGACAACCAAGGACACATTAGAGTTGTAAAGAGAAATAAAGCGTAGACACAGTTTGAAATTTGCCTACTGCCGGGGTCGTGACAGCACTGCTCGATCCCGGCAGGAAAACTGACGGCGAAATCTTCCCCGCGATTTTCACACTCAGCTCCTGCCAACTTTCCAAGTCTCTCTCTTTCATTTATTCCTCATTGATTGTCCGAGACGTAGTTGTTTGACACCATTTATCGGGCGCGTTAGCTGTTAGCAGGGACAGCGAATCGAGTTGGCCATGGTGCAAGGGATAACAGCAGAAAGCGTTTCCGTATCCAAGAAGCCCGGCCGCAAAGCCGTGCTGTTTAATGAATACATCATCGCGATCATTCTGACGGCGCTGGTTACTGCCGCAGCAGCGGTGCTTGAACCTGTGACCGGCTACTTAGCCATCGCTCTGCTCTACCTCTTACTGGTCGTCGCCGTAGGAATGAAATTGCGCCGTGGCCCGGCACTCTTGGTCGCTGCGAGCAGTGCTTTGGTCTGGGATTTTTTCTTTATCCCAACCCGCTTCAGCCTTCATATCGCAAAACTCGAGGACTTGACGGTATTCGCCATGTTTTTCGTGATCGCGATTGCGATGGGGCACTTGACGAGCCAGCTACGCCGAAGCGAGATGGCCGAACGGAACAGACAACAGCGCACCGCAGCGCTTTACGAGCTCGTACATCAAGCCGGTTTGGCGCACGATCTTGACAGCGGCTTGCGCGCCGCGATCAGCCTTACTGAAACACTCTTTGGCGTGCGAGCCTCTCTCTTGCTTTGTCTGCCGGATCATTCTCTCGCGACGGAGACGCACCCGGCAAGTTCTTATGCGCTCGACGAAAAGGAATATAAGGTGGCAGCTTGGGCATTTAGCCATCGCACGCCCGCGGGCAGATTCACCGACACATTTTCAGATTCGCGAGCGCTGCATCTGCCCCTTGAGGGCGGCACCGCGGTGATGGGGATTCTGTCCATTCGTCCTTCCCCGCAAACCACGATCGGACTCGCGGAAAAAGAGCTGCTGCAGACCTTCGCCGTGCTCATCGGTACCATCCTAGAGAAAGACGAACTACTTCAAGGCGCCAAGCGAGCGGAAATTGTCGAGGCGACTGAACGGCTGGAGCGCGCACTACTCCAAAGCGTCTCCCACGAGCTTAAAACACCGCTATCGATTGTCGGCACGGGAATAGACGCTCTTGCCACGATGGTCGTTCCCAATGAGAGAAGTCAGGCGACGTTGCGCGAAATCCAGCAAGCGCTGCGGCGTTTGCATCGGGTAATAAACAATTTGCTAAATATGACGCGTATCGAGTCGGGCGCGGTGCATCCCCAGCTGGATTGGTGCGAAGTCGGCGAAGTCATCGACGCCGCCAAGGATCTCGCCGCCGACGTCGTGGGCTCGCACAGAGTTGGAGTTGACCTGGACCGAAGCTTGCCAATGGTGCGCATCGATCAACCTTTGCTTGAACAGTGTCTTTCCAATTTGCTGCTAAACGCGGCATCGAAGAGTGCCGCTGGAAGCGAAATTAAAATAAACGCGCGAGTCGCTGATGACCGGCTAGTTATTTCGGTGCGAGATGAAGGAAAAGGCGTCGCAGAATCGGAGTTACCGCATATCTTTGAAACCTTCTACCGCGGCGCCGAGGCGCGTCCCGGCGGCACTGGTCTTGGCCTGGCGATCGTCGATGGTTTCACGCGCGCGATCGGCGGCAGCGTGACCGTTGCAAATAAACGACCGCATGGAACGGAATTTGTGATAACCATTCCTGTCGAAACGTTGCGACCGGATGTCATGGAGAAACTTGCGTGAGCGAAAACGCGACGGCGCTGGTCATAGACGACGAACCACAGATCCGAAAGCTCATCCGCATTCTCTTGGAGCAAGAAAATTACCGCGCTCTCGAATCGGATAATGGTCGCCACGGCCTCTCCGAAGTAGCGCTGCGCAGACCTGACGTGGTTCTGTTGGATTTAGGGCTGCCCGATATGGACGGCTTGGTGGTTCTTGAACGTCTGCGTCAGTGGACTCAGGTGCCGGTCCTGGTTCTCTCGGTTCGCGACGGTCCGGAGGACAAAGTAGCGGCATTGGACGCCGGCGCGGATGATTACGTGACGAAGCCATTCGAAAGCACGGAGCTGCTGGCGCGATTGCGAGCGATCCGGCGGCGCGCGTCGACCGGCGCGGCGGATGCTCACTTCGAAGCCGGACACCTTACCATCGACTTCGATAGTCACATCGTCAAAGTCCAAGGTCACGAGGTGAAGCTGACCGCCACTGAGTATGCGCTCCTCAAGCTGTTGGCGATCAACGCTGGAAAAGTGGTGACGCAGAAGCAACTGTTGCGCGAGGTTTGGGGTCCCAATGCCGAAGAACAGTCTCAATATCTGCGCGTATACATGATGCACTTGCGCAAAAAAATCGAGATCCCAACTTCGCCTGATAGATTGCTGAGAACTGAAAGTGGCATCGGCTATCGTCTGGTGATCCCGCCTAGTAATCCCTAGTCGCTCATAAAATAAATAGAAGCTCGGGACGGATTCCATCTCACCGAACCCCTTGCGTTCCTGGTTGATGACGATCCGTTAATTTCTCTCCACGTTTCCTCACGCAAATTTTCTGCTTACGATTTACGCAGCGTGCATAAAGCTTAAGCATCGCGTGCGCGGAGCCTTAATTCGCCCAATCGAGAAACCATACACGCATTGTCATATAAAAAAATCATAAAACTTAATTTGTAGAAAATAAAAATAAAATAAAATTAATTTCCCATTCGTTGTGAAATGGACATCACGGCATATTCGTTGCGTTCAAGAGCGCGCACTTTTTCCGGATTTTGATTCACGCGCGGCTCAATCATTGAGCATTCATTGCCGCACGCCGCCCTATGTGAATTTGTCCGGTGGTTGCCAAAAATCTCTAATCATTTCCGGCTTCATCAATTCCTACCAGACAATTCCTTATGGTGGCATTACGCTTGCTCACGACGGCAATTGGCCCAGCGGAGGAGTGTGTTGTCATGACGGAAAGTCTTAACCAAAGGAGCTCTTATGAAGATGGTCGAAGCGATCGTGAAGCCGTTCAAGTTGGATGAAGTAAAAGACGCGCTCACGAAGGTGGGCGTTCAAGGAATGACTGTAGAAGAAGTCAAAGGATTCGGACGCCAGAAGGGGCATACCGAGCTCTATCGCGGCGCCGAATATTCCGTAGATTTTTTACCGAAGGTTAAGATCCATATTCTCGTGCCCGATGAAAAAGCGGCCCAAGTAGTCGAAGCGATCGTGCAAGGGGCGCGCACGGGAAAAATAGGAGACGGCAAGATATTTGTTGCCGCGGTCGAGGAAGTCATTCGTATCCGCACCGGTGAAAGAGGGCCGGACGCAATTTAAGGATTTGCTACAAATAAAAAGGGGAGGAAAAAAATGAAACGAGGAAAATTAAGGCGTCGATGTTTGAGCCTTTTCTCTGGGCTCGGGATGGTTCTCTTAGCAACGTTGTGTTTTGCGGAAGAAGCTGCGGCTCCTCCCGGCGGTTCCGAGCCTGCGAAGGTAGAAGCCCCGGCGGCTGCACCTGTAGCACCCGCTGTAGCGGCGACTCCGGAGCCGAAGCCTGATCCTGCTGGAATTGCAACAGGCGACAAATCGAATGTTGTTGACGCGGGGGGCAATTCCTTTGTTGTGTCCGAACCCAGCGACAAAGCGGACCCGGATTTCACGAAGAAGAAGAAAGACTTTGACGAATACCAGGCTCAGGCGGCCAAAGAGCCGCTCGCGGCCAAACTGGCAGACGCCGTCGGACACGTCCGGCTTGCGACGAACTTTAGCTGGACGCTCCTCACCGGGTATCTGGTGCTTTTCATGCAAGCCGGCTTCGCGCTTCTCACCTGCGGGTTGGTGCGCAAGAAGAACGCTGCCCATCTCATGATGCTTAACTTTGCGGCGTACGTGTTTGCCTTCTTGGCATATTATG
>DASXSW010000020.1:0-2958 GCA_036505755.1 Binatia bacterium
ATCTCGCAGGGCGATCCCGTTTATGTCATCGACCCAAAATTATGCACGGAATGCGTCGGTTTTCACGACTACGAAGCCTGCGCCGCGGTCTGCCCGGTGGACGTCTGCGTCACCGATCCCCACAATATCGAATCCGAAGAATTGCTTATCGCTCGTGCCCGCGAATTGCATCCTGAAACGACATTCCCCGATAATTTTGAGTCGCGTTTTCGCAAGGGTGAAGGGAAGCCCGCACCAACTGCGCCCGCTAAGGCGTCGCCGCAAGCCATGCAGCCAGCAACTGCTGCCGCTAGGCCTCCCGCGGCCGCGGCTGTCGGGCCAACTACGGAGTTTGCCGAGGCTGAGGTCAACTACGTTAAGCTTCCGGCGATCGACTCGTGGACCGTGCCCATGCGTTGTTTCAAATGCCATGAAGTGCACGTCGAGAACGTCAAGAATTTCATGATCGGCAACGTCATCTTTTGTCCGCACTGCAATAAGTCGATGGTTGTGCGCGACAATCTGAACTACCATATTCGCGCCTTGCTCAAAGACTCCTACGAGAACTGGGAACGGCAACAAAACGAATTCGCCAGTCAGCGCGAGCGCGAGCGCGCCGAATTTATCGAACGGCGGGCGAAAGAGGCGCACGCCTTTGAAACCCACCAGAAGCGAGAACTGGAGAAAATTCGCCAGCAACTTAACACCATTGGCGAAAACTACGACGCCGCCGGCAAGCCCTTCAAAAAGGGCTCGCGCTTCGGCTGGGGTTGATCCGCTGCTTCATGCTTTTTTCATGGCTCCATTTGATCGCCCTAGCCGTTTATCTCGGGGCTGTCGTCGGTTTTTGGGTGATGCTGCTACCCGCCGTTTCCATACTCGAAGAGCATAAAGAGAAAACTCAGTTTCTCGCCCGCGGCCTTAAATTCTACAACCCCCTGCAGGTTGGCGCCCTCGGCATTATTCTTTTCAGTGGCGCGTTTCAGTTGACCGAACTCAAAGCCGCGTACCGCGAAATGTTTGCCAAGCAGATTGGTTACAATCTCGCTATGAAGTTGTTTTTTGCTTTTGTGCTGGTCATCTTGAGTGTCTACCAAGCTCTCGGGGTCGGCCATCGATTCGTTAAACGCCACGAAGGCGGAGAACGAGTGTCGCCGGAGGAGCTTGGATCCGTCATTCGCCGTCTTAAGAGCGCCAACTGGGGTATATTGCTTTTTGCTGCTATCACGGTTTGGCTGGGAATCCGTTTACGCTCGTAGGCCGGATGTTTTTCAGCTGGCCCTACGGCGCGACCCGGAGATTGCCGGCTTCAACCTTGAACTTGACGATAGCGGATATATCGATCGGTTGTACCAATAAAAAAGGCGGAGCCTGGCGCTCCGCCTTTTCTGCGATCATTCTTTTCTTGGCACTGTGCCTATTGTCTGGCGCTGCTCAGCTTGTCTGTCCCCTGTTGCTGGGATTGCTGGGAGGGACGAGGCGCCGGCTGTTCTGCGGGTGCCGTCGGTGCCGCTGCGACCGCAGGCGTTGAAGTGATTCCTTCGCGATAGACCAGGATCTCTACGCGGCGGTTCTTGGCGCGGCCTTGGGCCGTGCTGTTGTCACTGGCCGGCGCGCTCTCTCCATAGGATACCGGCATTACGCGCATCGGGTCCAGCTTCTTTTGAAGGATCAGGTAACGGCTCACGGCATCGGCTCTTTTCTTGCCCAGTTCATAGTTGTAATCATCAGCACCGGCGTTGTCCGTATGCCCGGCGACAACGAAAATTGCCGCTTCTCCAGTAACGTCGCTCTTGAGGTCGCTTATAAAGCCATCAATTTCCCGCTGCGCCTGGGCTGGGAGATTTGCTGAGTTGAAAGCGAAATTGGCGCCGTCCTTCATATCGATGACGACTTTACGTTCCAAACGAAGATTAGCGATGGTATTGAGGGCTTTTTCTGCCTTTGCGTCAACCTGCCCCAATCGTCCCTCGAACTGGCCGAGCTTCCCTTCGACTCCGCTCATCCGGCCGCCTAGGCTGCTAATCTGGCCTTCGGCTTGATTGAGACGGCCCTCGGTTTGAGTGACCCGCCCGTCCAGTGGATCCATCCGCTCTTTGACCCAGTCGCGAGTGGCAAGACAACCCTGCATCAGCAGCAAAGATCCAACGATCCCGGCTCCGACAAAATATTTTGCTACACTAGATGCAAAACCTTCCATAACAAACCCTCCTTTTTAAACCGTTAATAATCTCCATCACCAACGTTAAGTTTGTAATTGTTTTTCGAAATCTGGCTGAACCGTCCGATCACCCCTTTCAACCGGCAAGCCTCGCAGTATCACGTGTTTCAGCGCGAAATCGTGGCAAAATCACAGACCTCGCTTTACCCAATTTTCATACCACGCCCAAAACCGACTGTATCTCATGCGATTTCAATAACTTAGACTATTTGTGGCGAAAATGATGTAAGCTGCTGCAGTTAATTCCCTACACACATGAAGGATTCTAGGCAAGCAATTTGACGAATGGGTAGTCCCGAAACCTCAATGCTTCCAGCGTTCAATCCGCTCTTGCCTGAGTCTCTGATTCTCCCGCCGTTCCACTTCCCGGTCGTTTTGTTCAGCCCTCGCGGCTTGCTCATGCTGGTGCCCCATCAAGTGATCACCGATCAACGCGCCCGCGATTAATCCTACTGGACCGCCGATCAGCGGGCCGGCCGCGGCATAGCCAACTGTGCTGCGAATGATGGTACCTGCGCCGGCACCCACGGCGCGCCGATCAGGCCGCCTTTTCGCGCGTTGATATCGGCGTCGAGCAACTCAAGGCCGTTGTCACCACGACTAACAGGACTGCACCGAAACAAAGTTCGGCTGCATCACGAGGCCTCCTTTGACGAGTGTGCCGGCCCCGGGCTTGTCGACGAGCTTTTGCCATCACAAGCGTCGGCAACTATTTTTTCAACCAAATTGCTTCGAGTAAAAGGCTTGCACAAAACCCT
>DASXSW010000021.1:0-6730 GCA_036505755.1 Binatia bacterium
CGACGGGCCGATTAAAGAACCAAAAGATCTCGAAGGCCGGTTGATCGAGACCCATCAGGGGCAACACGCGATTCATCAGTACTTGCTGCGGCATGTTTATGGCGTCGACGACAACAAACTTAGCTGGGGAACGCATCCGCAGGAAAAGTTATTGGACGTGCTCCAGAGCGGCCGAGCGGATGCCGTGGTGCTGCTCGATCATTTCTTTTTTCGGGGCGAGGTGACCAGCGGAGTACGTTGCCTCTACACCGATGGCGAGGCATGGAAGAAACTACACGGGTTCGACGAAATCATCAAGCATATGGTTGCGGCGCGCGAGGATCTCTTGCAGCAGCATCCTGGCATCAGGGAGACTTTAGTCACTGCCTTCCGAGCATCGTTCGCTTATAGTGAAACGCATCTGGATGAGATCGGTGACGCCTTCATCGCGCGCTACGGCGGTGACAAAGAAGCGTTACTGGCTTCCGCGCGTTACCCGAGAATAGAATTCACTTTCACGGAAAAAGAGCAGCAGCTTGCCGAAGCCGAAATGGATTTGCTCTTCGAAGTGGGTCAAATTCCCCGCAAGGCGCCGATTGCAACGCTCTTCGCGACGTGAGTCCATCGCCTTCGGATCAAAATGGTTGACGATCTCCTCAATGATGACGCAGCGATTGCTGCTTGGTAGGTTCCTGAAAAAAGATTCGGAATGTTTCGAGAGTCTCAGCATGAACGGAAAATTTGCAAAACTCTCCCGTTCGGAGTTTTTCAGCAGACTGTTAGCTCTTGGACACGCTTCGGTATCGGCCTCATTGCGGCGCTGATCTTTACTTCCTGCACGACGGTTCTACGGCCGGATGAACGCCTGCGCGAAACCGCCGGTCTGGTCGAGGAAGTCAAAATCTTTGGAAGATCCCTTGGGATCGAGCCGACGCCGGCACTGAGCCGGACGACACAGGACGGACCGGCGCTCTCGATGCTCTGGCTGTGGATGCAACACATCGGCACGGTAGCGGTGCATGGGCCGGTGGACGTGCGCATGGCGATTGGATTTGACCTCGAAAGCGAGCGATTGAAAATCGAGCAGGTGTACCGTGTCGATGGTTATAGTGTGTACTATCGTCAAGGTAACGAGTTCTCGGACTCCCGCGCCGTGGCCACGGTTGGTTTCGCCGATGAGCCGATCGTGCGTCGGGTGAAAGTCATCCTGCACGAGGATCTTCATGGTGACGCGAACTTCGCTTTACCTTGGGAGATTGAAGAAGGCATTGTTACACCGCTCGGTTCGCTCGCCGCTATCGAATATTTTCGCTACAAAAACGATGAGAAGAACTGGAAAAATGCTATCGCCTCGGTGAGCGAAGAGCGAAAAATGGCGCGCGAATTAAGCATGGTCGTGGAAGAAGCCGAGAAAATATTCGCCACAGAAAACGCCGAAGCGGCCAAGCAGAAGATTCTTGCGATGCTGCCGAGTTTTTCCGCCTATTATCGCCAGTTCGAACGCCAAATTCGTGGCCAGCACGCCCCGACCGTGTTGGAGGCGAAGCTCAGCCACGATCTGGCTTATTACAGATACTTCGACCGGATCGCCACCCTCGCCGAGATCGCGCCAAATTTAAAAACGCTGATCAACGATTTGAAGCAGCTGCCACACGATGCAACGGTGGCAACGGCCGAGGAGTTTTTGCGCGAATTGAATTCCAGATACCACCCGGTGCCAAAATAAAACTCCAGAGTCGCTGATTTCCATGATCAACGTTCTTCGCTCGAACCCCACCGTGCGCGGGCTCAGCGCGCTATACACCGGCACGTTCCTCTCCGGTGGCTGGGCGATGATTATTCCAACGATTCCCGTACTCGCGCGGCAATTCGGCGTGTCCGCCGGCGGCGCTGCGCAGATCGTCACCGCTTTCGCGATCGGCAAGTTTGTCGGCACGGTGATTGCCGGTGTCCTTTTGGACCGAATGGGAACGCGGGTCGCTCTCGTTGCCGGCCCGTTGGTGGCGAGTGTCGCCGCATTATTCGTGATGTGGGCACCATGGTTTTTGCTGATCCTGTTTTTGGCTTTGATTATGGGCGCCGCTGACAGTTTATGGGCCATAGCGCGAGAGGTGGCGGGGATCGATCTCGCCCATCGTAGCCAGCGCGGCCGTGTCATCAGTGGTTTGCATGGCGTCAATACGATCGGCGCGGCCTTTTCGCCGTTCGTCGGCGGCTGGCTCACCGAATCGTTCAGCTTCAAAGCCGCATTTGTCGGCTATGCGATTGCCAGCGCCATGTCGGTGCCCTTGGGCTTTATCGTGCCGAACTTTGCGGTGACTCAATCGGGTCCGGTCCCGCCGCCTGCGACGAAACGATGGCACGTCGCCGCGATGCAACGCAGGCTTCGAGGAATCAAGAAACTGTATCGCGAAATTCGTCCTGAGCTCAGACCGACGTATTGCGCGATCACGTTCGCAACTCTAGTCAATCAGTCACAAAGAGTGATTGTGCAGAGCATGTTGCCACTCTACGCAGGCTATTATTTGCAGCTGCCGCCGACGCAGGTGGGAATGTTGTTTACCATTTCCGGTGTGATCGTTTTCGTGATGATTATTCCCGC
Source organism: Binatia bacterium (assembly GCA_036505755.1). GTDB lineage: Bacteria > Desulfobacterota > Binatia > UBA9968 > UBA9968 > DP-20. The sequence continues at coordinate 2,582 of DASXSW010000021.1, forward strand.
GGGTTTCCTTATGGACCGCGTCGGTCGGAAGTGGTGCACCGTGCCGAGCACCGGCATTCCCGGATTACTCTTTCTGCTGATCCCGATGACGAACAGCTTCACGCAGCTAGCGATTCTCGTCGGGATTACGGGTATTACTCAAGGATTGTCACTCGGGTCCCTGGCGACATCCACCTACGACGTCGTGCCGGCGCATGCGCGCGGGCGCTTGCAGGCGCTGCGCCGCACGATCGCCGAGCTCGGCAGCAGCGTCGCGCCAATGATCGGCGGCTACTTGGCCAACACGTTCAATCCGGGCGTGCCGTTTTTAGTGTACACGCCGCTGCTGTTGTTGTCGGCCACGCTGTTGGCGGTGGTCGGCAAAGAGACGCTCGAGCGCTGAGCGTCGTGAGTCACTTTTGACAGAATTTCTTAAACACGATATTCGAAAGCCATTCGAGTGAGGTAGAAAAATGGATCACGCTGAGAATGAGTTGCTCGCCAGAGTCGGACCGGGAACCGCGGCAGGGAAGACACTGCGGAAGTATTGGCTGCCTGTCGGATTCTCGAGTGAAATTAGCTCGGACGAGCCGAAACTCGTCCGTTGGCTCGGCGAGGAGTTGCTGCTCTTCCGCGACGAGTTCGGCCGCGTCGGTTTGACCGAGCCCACATGCCCTCATCGCGGCGCTTCGCTCGACTATGGCTGGATCGAAGCCGGCGGCATTCGCTGCTGCTATCACGGCTGGGTATTCGACGTGAATGGGCGCTGCCTAGAGCAACCCGGTGAGCCGCCCGGCAGCGGTTTCAAAGACAAGATTACGCTGAAAGCGTATCCGGTGCGTGAATTGGGCGGCATGATCTGGGCATACATGGGACCGGGACAGCCCCCGGAGTTGCCGAACTATCATTTTCTTGTGCGCGACGATGGCGAGCGTCATTTTTCCGGCTACGTGCGCGAGTGCAACTACATGCAGCAATTGGAAAACGCGCTGGATCCTGTCCACGCGACGATCCTGCACGGTCGTCCGGTGCACGGTTTTCCTGCGGCGCCGGAATGGATGGAAACGCCGGATTTCAATGTCACCGCGACGGACACAATGGCGTATTACGTCGCGCGCCGGAAAGGGCCGGAGCCGGACACGGAGTGGCACCGCGAGGTCGCCTACGTTCCGCCGATTATGGTCGTGCATCACGGCGGTTCTTTGCCGGGTGATTCGCTGGCGGAAATGGTGGATGTCGCTTGGCGCATGCCCATCGACGATTACACGACATCCACTTTCACAGTGAAATTTTTCCCCATGGGAGCGCGCAAGCGCGGCAATGAAGAGAAACAGACGCGACCCAAACCACCGCCGCTCATGCGCGGCACGCGCAAGCAGTACGACATGGCGACGATCAACGGTCAGGACTCCGCGACGCAGGTCAGCCAGGGCGCGATCGTCGACCGCACTCGAGAACATCTCGGTTATTCGGATCGCGGCGTCATTCAAGTGCGAAAGCTTTGGAAGAGTGTCATCGAGACGGTGCTGAGAGGCGAGGATCCGCCGAACTTAATCCGTAATGCTGCGCAAAACCGCTTGGTACATGTTGATGTTGTCGAGCGCTTGGTGAAAACCGGCGAACTCCGCAACCACGTACCCAGCGTCCTCTATGTCAAATAGTCAGGAACGCAGCGTGGTGTCGGGACTGACTGATGGCTTCATCGTTATTCTGTTATCGGTGCTTTTCGTCAATGGAGCCGTTGCCGCGGAAACGAAACCTGGTTGGCAACAACAGTGGGAGAAAATCATCCAAGGCGCCAAAAAGGAAGGTCAGGTAACGGTCTACGTCCATAGCAGCTACGCGCCCGTGCTCACTTCGGGCGCTTTTGAAAAAGCCTTTCCCGATATCAAGCTCTCGGTTGTGAGCGGCGTAGAAAACGACCTGGAACGGCGCTTTACCGCCGAGCGGCGCGCCGAAAAATATCTCGCGGACGTATTCATGGTGGGCGTGCTGCGGAGCAATGGCTTCAAGCAAGCGAAGTATTTGGATCCGATCAAGCCCGTTCTCCTGCTCCCTGAAGTCGTCGACGAATCCAAATGGTGGCAGGGGAAGCATTATTACAGCGATCCCGAGAAGCAGTATCTATTCCGATACGTCGCGTCCGCTCAGATTGGTCAGATTTCCTACAACACGCAGCTGATTCAGCCGAAGGAGTTCACGTCGTTTTGGGATCTTCTCAATCCGAAGTGGAAGGGAAAAATCCTCGCGCGCGACATTCGCTTGCCGGGCACCGGCGGCAGCGCGATCCGCTTGTTTTACTTCAGTCCGGAAATGGGTCCGGGGTTCGTGCGCAAGTTATTTGCTGAGACCGACATCACATTGTTTCGTGATCGGCGCCAGGGGCTGGATTGGTTGGCGGCCGGCAAATATTCCATCTGCTTGTGGTGTGAAGGCGTCGAGAAGGCCAACAGCCAAGGGCTCCCCGTCGACATGTTTGGACGGATGAAAGAAGGAGCCGGGTTGAGCGCGGGACAGGCGATTCTCACGCTGGTCAACCAGGCGCCGCATCCCAACGCCGCCAGGGTTTTTATCAACTGGTTTTTGTCCCGCGACGGGCAGCTCAATTTTCAAAAGGCGCTCGGCAAAGCGGATGAAGGCTCGCCGGATTCGCTGCGCATCGACATCCCGAAAGACGATGTCGATCCCAAGAGCCGGCGCGTCGACGGCGTGAAGTATGTCGATACCGAGCAATGGCAGGCGATGAAGTCGATACTGGCGCTGGTCGACGAAGCGCTGGCGCAAGCGGGCAAGAAGTAAAAAATCTCGACGCGATACGAGGAGGGCCATGATGCGGCTTTATTGGCCAAACAAGTTGCTGGTGTTGTTGTGCTGTCTATATTCGTTTGCGCCGGGTTATGCGGCGCAAGCTCCTGCTTGGAAGGCGGACTGGGAGGCCACGATCCGAGCCGCTGAAAAAGAGGGGCAGCTGGTGATCTATGGCCCGCGCGGGCGCGATCAGGAAATACTCTATAGCGAGATATTTGCCAAGGCGTTCCCGAAGATCCGCGTTCAGTATACGGCTGGGCGGCTTAGCCAGTTGATCTCGCGCTTGATGGCCGAGCAGCGCGCCGGGGTCCGTCAGGTCGATCTCTTACTGGGTGGGACGGATGTCTTGCTCGGAACTTTCAAGGACAAGGGGTTGCTCCAGCCGATTCGGCCGCTGCTCGTTCTGCCCGAAGTGCTTGATCCGAAGGCGTGGTTCAAAGGCAAACTTTTGTTCGCCGACATTGAAGAAAAATATATCGCCATGTACCGCGCAGTCCCTTATTCCTCGGCGTGCATCAATACCAATTTGATAAAACCCGGCGAGCTAAAAAGTTATTGGGATTTGGTCAATCCCAAGTGGAAGGGAAAAATCGCTTCGCAGGATTTCTCCAGCGGCAGCGCCCGCAATCAGATGTATGTGCTCTATATCCGTGAAGATCTCGGCCCCAAGTATTTACGACGGCTGTTCGGCGAGATGGATGTTGTGATCTCGCGCAACGTCGTGCAGTTGGGCGACTGGCTGGCGCAGGGCAAATTCGCGATCGCCTTGGGCGGGGTCGACTGTCCCGATCTAGCGCTGAAAGGGTTGCCGGTGGCGACGATATTTCTCGAGGGCTTGGGCGCGGTGGGCGCCGGCAACGATCCGGCGTCGATGCTGGCCACCGCCCCTCATCCCAACGCTTCGAAGGTTTTTCTCAATTGGGTGCTGAGCCGAGAAGGGCAGATGGCGTTTCAAAAAATCACCAAGGAAAACTCGCTGCGCATCGACATTCCCAAACAGGGGGTTGTTGATCCGGACTTGATGCTCGACCCGAAGCGCGACTACCTGTTTACTGGGCTGGAGGAGCACAAGAAAAAGATCAATGAGTTCGAGCCCTGGCTCGAGTCTCTGCTGCCGAAGAAATAGGCTTGGGAATTCGTCGTAAATGCAAAGGTGGTTCATGAAACTTGCAACCTGGAACGTTAATTCTCTTAAAGTGCGCTTGCCGCAGGTGCTGGAATTCCCCGCGGCGCCAGAAACCGGATATTGGCGCTGTAGGAAACCAAACTCGAGGATGCTAAGTTTTTGCTGTCGGATCTTAACACGGCCGGCACGCGCACCGGTGCTGGTCGAAATAGAGATTTGACAATCTTAACCGCAAA
>DASXSW010000022.1:0-14856 GCA_036505755.1 Binatia bacterium
GCAGCCCATGCAGCCACCCATGACCCACGCCGTGTCGATCTTCAGATGATCGAGTAGCGATTTGCCCTGCCGAGTGTAACTTGCCCAACTCAATCGCTCGACGCGGCCACCGGATCGGCCGCACTCACGCCGGTCGTAGACAATGATTGTATGTTCAGCGGCGAGCACCTTGATCGCATCGATTCCCGTCCATGCGCTAGCCACGCGCCACTTATCGATCGTCGCGTCGAATCCGCCGGGCGCGAACATTAAAATTGGCGAACCTGAACCGTAGGTTTCGTAGTAGGTGTCGATTCCATCAATTGAGGCGTTGGGCATGATCTTCCCTCCACTCCTCATCTAGACATCGAAAGATGTGCCACGTAAGATTTAGCATGCTACCCATTTGGAAGGAAGTTCGCTTTTTGTATAGAGAACAAATCGTGAATCAGAAGGACATCGAACAAAAATTCGGCGAATTGCTCAAGGTGATGAGTCAACTGCGCAGCGAAGCGGGCTGCCCGTGGGACAAGGAACAGACCCACGCCTCGCTCAAGCCTTGCCTGCTCGAAGAAACTTATGAGCTGCTCGACGCCCTCGACGGGGACGACCCGCAAAAACTGCGAGAAGAGCTTGGCGATGTTTTGCTCCAGGTCGTGTTTCACTCCCAGATCGCGACAGAGAAAGGCCAATTTACCGCCGGCGACGTCATTTCAAGCCTCACCGACAAGCTCGTCCGCCGTCATCCGTATGTGTTCGCCGGCGAACCCATACCTGAAGACACCGCGGCGGTATTGAGGCAACGACTGCAGATCAAAGCAAGCGAGAAAAGAGCCGGCGAATCGAAGTCCGCCCTCGGCAACGTGCCGAAGGCGATGCCAGCATTGGCGCGGGCCCAAAGCATTACGCGAAGAGCATCGCACTTGGGTTTCGATTGGCCTAAGATCGAACCGGTTTGGGAAAAGATCGAGGAAGAGATTGAGGAACTAAAGAACGCCGCATCCTCGGGCGACAAGACGCGAACCGGCGAAGAGCTGGGCGACTTGCTCTTTTCCATCGTAAATTTGGCGCGCTTCCTTGATGTCGAAGCCGAAGAGGCGCTCGCCGGAACCATCGACCGCTTCACGTTGCGGTTTCATTACATTGAAACCAAATTGCACGAAGCCAACAAGGGCGTAGAGCAATCCTCACTCGAAGAAATGGACAAGCTCTGGAAAGAAGCCAAGAAAAACGAATTCAAGAAAGAGACCACCAAGTGAGCGACTCGCAGCCCCGCATCGTCTTTCTCGACGCCGCGACTTACGGTGACATTTCGTTACAGCGTTTCACCGATCTGTGGAGATGCACGATTCACCAAGTCACAAATCCAGCCGACACCATCGGGCGGTTGCCCGGGCATTCAATCGCCATTACCAACAAAGTCGCATTCGACAAGACGGTCCTAAGTTCATCGGAAGCGATAGATCTCAAATTGATCGCCGTGGCCGCGACCGGTACCGATATTATCGATCGCGAGGAAGCGGCGAAGCGCGGCGTCAAAGTTTGCAACGTGCCGGGCTACGCGACACAGTCCGTGGCACAATTCACGATGGCGCTGATTTTGGAACTGGCCAGCCGCGCTGGACGATACGCAAATACCGTGAAGCTGGGCGAGTGGCAGAAAAGTCCTGTCTTCTCTCTTCTCAGCTATCCGAGCGTTGAGCTCAGGGGCAAGAAGTTAGGCATCATCGGCTACGGCAACATTGGTCGCACAGTCGCGCAGATGGCGCGTGGCTTCGACATGAAGGTATTAGTCGCCGCACGACCGGGCACCATCGGATCGATCCCAGAGGATCGAATCGCATTGGACCAAATGTTTTGCCAAGCCGACTTTATTTCTTTGCACTGCCCGCTGACGACGGAGACAAGGAATCTGATCGACGACCGAACCTTGGGATTGATGAAATCGACGGCGTTTCTGATCAACACAGCCCGCGGCGCGCTGATCGATGAGGCCGCGCTGATTCACGCGTTGCGCAATAAACGAATCGCCGGTGCGGCACTGGACGTCATCACCAAAGAACCGCCACCCGCTGATCACCCGATCATTCTTGCGACAAAGGAACTCGACAACTTAATTGTCACGCCGCATACAGCCTGGAGCGCCCGCGAAACGCGCCAGCGGTTGCTCGAAGAAGTTAAGGAAAATATTGGCAGTTTTCTAGGAGGGAACCCGAGAAATATAGTGGCTTGACGCTTTTTACTTTGCCGTTAGCGCCTATTAATTCAGAACGGTATGTCGTCGTCTACCGGCGGCGTTCCCGATCCAGCCATATCATCGGATCCGGCAGAATCCATCTCAGGCGCCACCCGTGTACCGCCACCGCCGCCTAAGAAGCGAATTCGCTGGGCGACGATCTCGGTGACGTAGCGTTTGGTGCCGGTCTTGTCATCGTAGCTCCGCGTTCGGATGCTGCCTTCGACATAAACCTGTCTGCCTTTAGCGAGGTACTGACCGCACAGTTCACCCTGTTTGCCCCAGACGACGATGTTGTGCCACTCGGTTCTTTCTTGCCGCTTGCCATCGCGGTCGTTCCATTGTTCCGATGTGGCGATCGAAAAATTCGCCACGGCGCTACCGGTTTGTGTGAAACGGACTTCCGGATCTTTGCCGAGATTGCCGATGAGAATTACCTTATTGACGGACATATCATTCTCCACCCCGAAAAAGTTGCGGCCTACAGCGAAAAGGTGCAGCCAACTTAGCGCCGGTATAGGACAGAGTCAACCGCGAAATTGCGTTTCAAAGCGTGCCAAGTCACATTGATTTTTCCTTAGCCGTCAATTACTATGAATCGAAGTTTTTCCCATAGATACTGCAGCTCACGTTTACACCCATCTGCATGGTTTACGGATTTAAGCTGACGGTCATCGCGCTGATCACGGTGCTTTTGGCTTTACTGACGATCGTTTTCGGTTTCATTGACCCGTACGGCAAACATGTGTATCGCATCAGCCAATTATGGTCGTGGTTAGTTCTGCGGGTTGCCGGCATTTCAATAAAAATAGACGGCCTGAAACATATCGATCCCGGTCAAAAGTATGTCTTCATGGTAAATCATCAAAGCAACATCGATATTCCGGTATTGGTCCAGACCTTGTCCCAGTTTCAACTGCGCTGGATCGCCAAGAAGGAGCTTCTTTGGGTGCCCTTTTTCGGTTGGGCCATGTGGGCATCGAAGCATATCACCGTCGATCGGTCTGATCCGTTGGACGCGGCGAAAAGCTTGCAGCGAGCCAAAGAGAGAATTGCCGCCGGGATTTCCGTGGTGGTTTTCCCGGAAGGAACAAGAAGCCGAGACGGCAAACTACTTCGGTTCAAGAAAGGCGGCTTCTTGCTAGCGGCGCAAACCGGTGTGGCCATCGTGCCTGTGACCATTAACGGCAGCGGTGCACTATTGCCGGCGGGGGCTTGGCGACTACGGGCAGGTACAATTGAAGTCACCGTAGGTGAGTCGCTACCGGTCGAGGGCTTTCGGCCGGGAAACCTGCGTCTCCTGTCAGAGCAAGTTCGTGAGATAATTGCCGAGCATTTGCGTCCGAGCGACGCCTCGCAATTTCACAGTGGCACGGGATTTGGGCAATTGGCAGTTGGCAAACCACCGCAGGAGAAACAAGGCATCTAAAGCATGGAACCGTTAAAAATCATACCCCTAGGGGGTCTAGGCGAGTTTGGCTTAAATATGATGCTGATCGAATATGGCGATGCGGCCATCGCGGTGGACTGCGGTCTGATGTTTCCCGATGCCAACTTGCTAGGTATCGATCTGGTCATTCCCGACGTAACTTATCTGCTCGAACACAGGGACAGACTAAGAGGCATCGTGCTCACCCACGCGCACGAGGACCATGTCGGCGCGCTGCCATTTATTCTGAAACACCTTGACGTGCCGATATACGGAACTCGCCTTACGCTCGGCCTATTGGCCAACAAGCTCAGAGAACACGACCTCGAAGATAGCGCGGATATTCACGAAATTACCGCCGGTGATCCGTGGGACATCGCGCCGTTTCGCATCGAAGGACTGCGCGTAACACACAGCCTGATGGATTGCCTGGCGCTGGCCATCGAGACACCCATCGGCACAGTGATTCACACCGGCGATTTCAAAATTGACAATACTCCGATGGAAGGCGAAATGTTCGACTTCCAGCGCTTTGCCGCCTACGGCGAAAGAGGGGTCCTCTTGCTCATGTCGGACTCCACCAATGTCGAGCGCGCCGGCTATACGCCGTCGGAACGGGAAGTCGGAACCAATCTGGAACAGATCATTCAGGGGAGCACCGGCAAAGTCCTGGTCTCAACCTTTTCATCGAGCATTCCACGCATCCAACAGGTCGTCGATATTTCGGAGCGTTGCAACCGGCGGGTCGTACTGAGCGGGCGGAGCATGATTCGGAATAGCCAGGTCGCTTCGGACCTGGGTTATTTGCGCCTGCCACGCAGTTACATGACCGAGAACGAGCGCTGGCAAGATCTGGCGGCTGATCGTCTCACGTTTCTTACCACCGGCAGCCAAGGCGAACCGCTCTCCGTGTTGCATCGGGTCGCATTGGACGATCATAAAACACTCAAAGTTGAACCGGGCGATACGGTAATACTCTCTTCAAAATTCATTCCCGGAAACGAGAAAACCATCTCCAATTTGATCAACCACCTCTATCGACGCGGCGCACAGGTTCACTACGAAAAGGTCTCGGAAATTCATGTCTCGGGTCATGCCAGCCAAGAGGAACTGAAAACCATGCTCCAACTGACGCGGCCCCGCTACTTCGTGCCGATCCACGGCGAATATCGCCACCTCGTGCGCCATCGCCGTTTGGCCCAAGATGTCGGTGTGCCTGAAGAGAACTGCTTTATCCTCGAAGATGGCGACGTGTTGGAACTGACTGCCCGCGGCGCGCGCAAGATCCAACCGATCCAAGCCGGCAAAGTTTTCGTCGACGGCAAGGGTGTCGGCGACGTCGGTGACATCGTTATCCGCGACCGCCGCCATTTGTCGGAGGACGGCATGGTGCTCGCGGTCATGGCGATCCACCAGCAGTCAGGAGAGTTGGTGGCTGGTCCAGATCTGATTTCCCGCGGTTTCATCCGTGCCGAAGAAAGCGAAGAAGTACTCGAGCACGCCAAGAGAATAGTTCTTGAAACTTTCGATGGCATGAACCGCGAAACGCGCACCGATCCAGCAGAACTCAAAGAAGAAGTCCGCAAGGCGCTGCGCCGTTATTTTAGAAAAACCCTCGAGCGCCATCCCGTGGTGCTTCCCTACATCATCGAAACTTAGAAAATCCTATGCCAGGCACTGTGGAAAAAGGTCGGCTCAATCGGGAAATTTGGGGAGTGATCATCGGCCTCGCGGCTTTACTGATCGGCATTAGTCTGATTTCCTTCAACGTAAACGACCGCTCTTTCAATACTCCTTCTGGGGCGCTAAGTACCCAAAATTGGGGCGGCTTTGTCGGCGCCATTCTTGCCGACTTGCTGTTACAAGGGCTGGGGCTGTCATCCTATTTATTGCCGGTCTTCCTTTGTCTGGCCGCCGCGCAGATGTTTCGTACGACTTACAAAGGCATGGCATTCAGCAGGGCAGCAGGCTACTTGATTTTGCTTATCAGCGTCGGCGTCATTCTCAGCGTCATCATCGATACCGAAAGCGCGCGCGACGCGGGTGGCGTTGTCGGCGGCTTTTTGAAGGAAAGCGTTCTTGTGCCGCTATTCGGACGCTTCAGCACGTCTTTGATCGCTTTTTTTACATTGCTTTTATCGATCATGTTGCTTACGCAGAACTCGCTGGTCGACATTATCGGCTATACCAGAAAGAACTTCGACGAACTCAAGAAATCGCTGGTTCCCGCGGTCAATAACCGCCTCAAAGAATTCCGTGAGCGCAAGGACAAGCGCAAAGGAGAAAACACCAAGAAGGAAAAAAAGGATTACGTTCCGCCACCGATCATGGTGAAGGACGAACCGAAAGACGACCTATTCGTCAAAAAATCGCTGAAGAAGCCTGCGCTGCCGCCGGAACAGTTCAAACTGCCGGAAGTCGGCGAAGGCTATAAGCTTCCACCGTTAGAATTGCTCGACCCGCCCGAGGGCGAGCAATTTAAAATTGATAAAGATAGCCTGCACGCCAATTCGCTCATCTTGCAAAAGAAGCTGGAGGATTTTGGCGTTGCAGGAGAAGTCGTGGCGGTGCGCCCCGGCCCGGTCATCACCATGTACGAGTTTAAACCGGCAGCTGGCGTCAAAGTCCGCCGTATCGTCTTATTGGCCGATGATCTTGCGATGGCGCTGCGCGCCGTAAGCGTGCGCATTTTGGCGCCGATTCCCGGCGAATCGGTGGTCGGCATCGAGATCCCAAACCCGCGACGGGAGACCGTTCGTCTCAGGGAAGTGATTGAAAGCGAAGCGTATCGAAGCTCCGAATCGAAGCTCACCCTCGCTCTGGGCAAAGACATAGGCGGTGCACCGTTCGCGACCGATCTGGCCAAGATGCCCCATTTGCTCGTTGCCGGCGCGACGGGTACCGGAAAATCGGTATCGATCAATGCGATGATCTTGAGCATTCTCTACAAATCAAGCCCGCAGGACGTCAAATTCATCATGGTCGACCCCAAAATGCTCGAGCTGACCATGTATGAGGAGATCCCTCACCTGCTCGTACCGGTAGTTACTGATCCCAAGAAAGCTGCTGCCGCGCTCTTTTGGGCCATGGACGAAATGGATCGGCGCTATCGTCTAATGAGGGACAGGGGTGCGCGCAACCTCGATAACTACAATCGCACGCTGGAGAAGGAGGCCGGGAATAAGAAGGCCGTAATCGATCTCACGGAGCCGGAAGGGAGCGAGGATCCAATCGCGACTGGCGGCGATCGTTCGAAGGAGGGTCCCTTAGTTCACGAAAGATTGCCGAGAATCGTGATCATTATCGATGAACTCGCCGATCTTATGTTGACCGTCGGACGCGACATTGAGGAATATATCACGCGACTGGCGCAGAAGGCGCGCGCCGCCGGGATCCATCTCATTCTAGCAACTCAACGACCGTCGGTTGACGTCATTACCGGTTTGATCAAGGCCAACTTTCCCGCCCGAATTTCATTTCAGGTCACCACACGAGTCGATTCGCGGACGATTCTAGACTCCATGGGGGGTGAAAAACTTTTAGGTAACGGTGACTTATTGTTCTTGCCGCCCGGCACCGCAAGGTTAATCCGGGTGCACGGTGCGTTCGTGTCGGACCAGGAGGTCCGTAAAGTGATGAAATTCATCAAACAGCAAGCCCAACCGAACTACCGGCCTGAAGTTCTGGAAGCCAAAAGAGATGTCGAGGCGGCCGCGGCTGCGGACGAGGAATATGACGAAATGTACGATCAGGCCGTCGCTATCGTCACCGAAACCCAGCAGGCATCGATCTCTATGGTTCAACGCAGATTACGTGTAGGCTATAACCGCGCGGCTCGAATGATCGAGCGGATGGAACGAGACGGCGTTGTCGGTCCGGCCGATGGCGCTAAACCCCGTGAAGTTTATGCGAGAAAAATCGAAGATTGAAACCGTTATTGCAATGTCAGTGTGGCTTTTTGTGACCGCCGTCGCGGCACCCGGAACCCCGTTCTGGAGCTTTGCGGCTGAGAGCAATAGTGCGGAGCCGATCGTCGATCGCGTGCAGAAAAGCTACGACGCGACGGTGGATTTTGTCGCCGATTTCCGCCAGGAAACCGAGGTTAAGACCCTGAATCGAACACTCAAAGCCTCGGGAAAAGTTTCTTTCAAGCGGCCCGGCAAGATGCTATGGCGTTACGAGGAGCCGAAGGGACAGTTCGTACTCGCCGACGGCAAGCATCTCTATTTTTACCAGCCGGAGCAAAACCAAGTTATCAAGAGCCCGCTCAAAAATGCTTTTCGCGGCGATATTCCTCTGTCTTTTTTGCTTGGACTGGGCAACTTGAAAAAGGAATTTAACGCGTCGCTAAAGTCCACCGATGAAAACAGTTACGTTCTACGCTTGGAACCGAAAGGCGAGGCCGGAGGATTTAGCGAAATTCTCCTCGCCGTCAACAAGTCTACATCCGACATTCTTTGGGTCAGCGTCCGCGACGCAGCCGCCAATCTCACAACGGTCCGCTTCTCAGGAATGCGCAAAGGCGTCGCGCTGAACGATTCGCTTTTCCAGGTGCAGATTCCGAAAGGCGCTGATGTCGTGGAACTGGGCCAATGACCCGCGCAAGACAAAAAATTAGCATTGTCAGCCTCGGCTGCGCCCGTAACCTAGTGGATTCCGAGGTTATGGCGGGGCTCCTGCAACAAAGCGAATACGTGATGGTGCAACAGCCAGCGGACGCCGACGTTGTCATTGTAAACACCTGCGGTTTCATCGACGCTGCGAAAGAGGAATCGATCGACACGATCATCGAAGTCGGTCGCCTCAAAGAGGAAGGAAACCTCAAGAAACTCATCGTCGCGGGGTGCTTATCGCAGCGCTATCCAGAAGAGCTCGCGAGAGAGTTGCCAGAAGTCGACCTCTTTATCGGCACCGGCGAAGTGCCCCGCGTTGCAGAAATTCTCCGCGAACACGAGTCAAATACAAGTCGAAGACAATACGTCGGTCTTCCGAGTTACATTTACGACCACGCTACTCCCCGGGTAAGGTCGACGCCTTCTTACACTGCGTTCGTTAAAGTCTCGGAAGGCTGCGACCACAAATGCGCGTTCTGCATTATTCCACAGCTCCGCGGGCCGCATCGCAGCCGATCGATTGAATCAGTCGTCACGGAAAGCAAGGTTCTCGCCGATAGAGGCGTCAAAGAGATCAATCTCATAGCTCAAGATCTGACCGCCTACGGCAGAGAGCGCAAAGACGGTACGACGCTCTATGGGTTGCTGAAGCAAATGACCGAAATACCTGATCTCGAATGGATTCGGCTGCTCTACTCCTACCCGAATTTTCTAGAAAAGCCGTTACTCGATTTGATCCGTGACAGTGACAAGATCTGCAAATACCTCGATATCCCGTTCCAACATGTAAGCCGATCCGTGCTCCAGCGCATGCGGCGAGGAAAAAGCGGCAGCGCAGTGCGCGAGGCCGTGCAGGCACTTCGGGAGGCCATCCCAGAAGTGACTTTACGAACCTCGTTGATCGTCGGATTTCCCGGTGAAACCGAAGCCGATTTTGCAGCCCTTTTGGACTTCGTCGAGGAGACGCAATTCGATCGGCTCGGCGTTTTTAAGTACTCGGAAGAGGAAGGAACCGCCGCGGCCAAGTTGGATGGCAAAGTCTCGGAGGAAGACAAAGAAAAACGTTGGCAGGAATTGATGGAAGTTCAGGCTGTGATTTCAAGAAAAAAGAACGAGGCCTTGATTGGCAGCATTCAGCGGGTTATCATTGACGGCACTGACCGTAACTCAGGCAAACTCGCCGGGCGGACTCAAGCCCACGCGCCAGAAGTAGATGGTTTCGTTTACGTGGAGGGCTGTGACGCACAGCGGAGGGGAAATTTGCCTCGGTCCGGAGAGTTGATCGACGTAAAGATTACCGGCGCCCTAGACTACGACTTGATTAGCGAGATTCTCCATGTCTAAAACAGATCCAGAAAAAGAAAAAAAACAGCGAAGAGAGTTCCTGCGGCAAGCTTCGGAAATGCTTGAGGAAATGAAGCGGGTGGCGATGAAGGAAATGCACGGTCGCGTCAAAGACGAGACTGAAGGTGTCAAGGACGAGGGCCGTGATACCTACGATTTGGCGAGCGACGAGAGAGATCGGGAGATAAACTTCATCCTCAATGACCGCGAGCGGGAAAAGCTCCTGGCTATCGACGAGGCGCTCCAACGCATTGCCGACAAGACCTACGGCATATGTGAGAGTTGCGAGGGCGAGATCCAGCTTGGCCGTTTAAAAGTTCTTCCTTTCACGCGGCTCTGCGTGAAATGTCAGGAAGAAAACGAGAAGGAAAGCAAGCGCCAAAAGAGTTTGGAAAACGAACGTGCCTACCGCAAGTTAGACATCAGCGATATCGAAGAAGACAGCTTCTAATCACACTGTTCTCTTTCGCCTGTCTCCGATGATTCTGCACCGGGGCGACGGCAGCTCGCCACGGTAACGATACCAAGAAACTAATTTTTGTCGGTTGCTCTCACACGCCAATCTTCAGCCAAAAAAAGTGGGCACGGCCCGCCGTGCCCACAAATTCCTGCCAACCGATCCTAGTTCTTACTCGCCTTTCGCCGGGGTGAATTCCATTTTGGTGAGAAAGTTCTTCTCGCCCTTGGTTACGTATTCCACGTTTGCGGACGACCCGAGCCCCACATCGGCCATCTTAACCTTGGTTTCCTTGATCTCCGTCGCTTTGGTCTTCGAGTTGAAATCCAATGTAATCAATTTGCCTTCTTTGGTGACGACGATCATATAGTTCTTTTCGGTGTCCAAAAGGCCGATATCACCAGTCACCTTCTCGGCCTTGGCCTTGGCCGGTTCGCCTTCCGCTTTGGCCTTAGCTGGTTCCCCGCCCTTTTTTTCCTCCTCCGCTTTCTTCTCTTGGGCTGCAAGTGGAACCATCATAACCGCCGCTAGTAACACAGCCAACCCCCAGACAACCTTAGTTTTCCCTCTCATTTGCTATTCCTCCTGAATCGTTATTAGCGCGCTATTCATCCAAGAGCGTTTTGTTACTCACCTTTCGCAGGTACGAATTCGATATTTGTCGCAATGCTCTTGTCGCCCTCTTTGGTATACTGCACAACCGCCGACGAGCCCAAGCCGATATCAGTCACTTTGGCCGGGACCGGCTCTTTCTGTGTCGGTTGATATTTCGAGTCAAAATCGATGGTCACGAGCTTCCCTTCCTTGGTCACAAGGATCATGTAGTTCTTCTCAGTGTCCAATAGACCCACGTCGCCAGCGAGCTTGGTCGCCTTGGCTTTTTCTTCTGCCTTTTCCCCGGGAGCCTGTTTGGTTTCGGCCTTAGCCGCAGGGGCTGGCGCGGGTGCCGCCGGCTTCGGTGCGGGTTTAGGTGCCATTTCCTCTTGGGTCGAACACGCCGATAGCCCGAACATAACAGCCACCGCTGCTGCACCCATCAGTGAAAGCAGACTTTTCATTTTCCCTCCGTACAGCAAAATTTGCCTTGAATAGCGACGATATTTATCGTGACCTTCACGTCATCTCAATACGCTTTAGGTATGATTTTTGGCTGGCAGGAGTAGCCTATTTTGATCTGCCTAGGACTAGAGTC
This sequence comes from Binatia bacterium, assembly GCA_036505755.1. Taxonomy (GTDB): domain Bacteria; phylum Desulfobacterota; class Binatia; order UBA9968; family UBA9968; genus DP-20. Next base: position 11,251 of record DASXSW010000022.1, read on the forward strand.
CTAGGCCGATTTTGGCAGGCCTGAATTAGATTGGCAAGTGGAAAACTTTGAGTTATTTTGATCAAAGGGCATAGCAATCGGAAAAGGAGGTTATTTGATGACTCCGATCAAAGTCGTAATCGCTGATGATCACACGTTGTTTCGCGACGGGCTCAGGAAAATCCTTTCCCTTGAGAAGGATATTTTGGTTGTCGGAGAAGCCGCCAACAGTGAAGAAGTCCCAAAGGTCGTGGAACGCACAAAGCCAGATATCCTTCTCCTGGACCTAAAGATGCCCAAAGGGGACGTCGTCCAAAACCTTCTCGATGTCGCTGCCAGAAACTCGACGACTCGCGTGATGATTTTGACGGCATTCTCGGACGACGAGAGTGTCTTGAACGCAGCCAAAGGAGGAGCAAAAGGTTATGTCCCCAAAGGCGTGCCGTCGAGCGCGTTACTGCAAGCAATCAAGGCTGTGCACAATGGCGGCTCCTGGATCGACAAAGACATTTCCTCATGGGAGACGTTTGAAGAAATCGTCCAAGGCAATGCAACCTCTCGCGACGCGATGCCAAAACTCGATGACAGCATTAAGACGCTCACCAAACGAGAAATGGAAATTTTAAGACTGGTCGCTGAAGGGCTCACCAATGAGGAGATCGGCAAGAAAATATTCATCAGTGAAAAAACCGTCAAAACACATCTGACCAACATCTTCGACAAACTCAAAGTCAATAACCGCTTCAAAGCAGCCCTAATGTTGATGGGACATCCGAGCTGAGCCGCAGGGGAGAATGCCGAGGGAGGAGTTCTTCCAAAGGACGTAACACACGCTCAGAACGCACATGGCCGCAGTGGAAAAGATTACGCCAGAGCAAGGATGGCTCCTGCAAAGAGAAAGAGCCGTCGCGTGGCTTCGAGTGGCGTTTGCCGCAGTCGCCGTCCTTGTCATTCAGCTCAATCCTGAAAGAGTGGCACGCTTTCCTGAGCTATCGTTTTTTTCACTGGGAACATTTCTGCTGTACAGCTTAGCCGTTCTCTACTTCACCGAACGCAAAAGGAGCACTGCCTCGGCAATCAGCGTCTTAACCACCGCCCTCGATGTCGCATGGATTGCGGTCATCGTATTTTCCACCGGCGGGACACGCACACCGTTTTTCTTTTACTACTCCTTCCCTGTGATTACCGCGAGCGTACGCTGGGGACTTAGAGGCAGCATTCCCGTTGCGCTGGTGGGTGTCGGCATCTATGGTATCATTCGATTCACCTTGGCAGCGGAGGCGATGGAAGCGCCGATCGGTATCGATACGATCCTAATCCGCAGTCTTTATTTATTATTGCTAGCCGGAATCTTTGGTTACATTAGCGAATTCGAGAAGAAACAAAATGAGAGGCTCCTGGCGCTATCGAAAACAGCCGCCCAGGCGGCGACGCTGCAGGAACGTCGAAGGATTGTATATGAGCTACATGACGGGATTCTCCAATCTTTGGCCACGTTGATCCTGCGATTGGAAGGTTGCCGAGGCCGTCTGTTAAAAACCCAGACAGAATTGGCGGAAGAAATTGAATCGGTGGAAAATCTCACGCGAGATTCGATGAATGAGATTCGCCAATTCCTCGCGGGCAAAGATAGCCAACCGATCGCAAGCGGGATGCTGATAGATAAACTACGCGAAGAGCTGCGCTTCTTGCAGGAAGGCCTGGGACTGGATGTTATTCTAGAAAGCCAACCGGAAAACCTGACACTGCCTGCAGTTATTGAAAGGGAGACGTACTATGTTCTGCGCGAAGCGTTAACCAACGTCACCCGACACTCCCACGCGTCGCGGGTCGAAATCCAGCTAGAACAGGTGAACGGAACGCTCAAGGGTTCGTTGACGGATGACGGCGTTGGTTTCAATCAAAAGAACTTAAGGACTGAAAATGGATTTGGCCTAAGCGGGATGCAGCAGCGAATGAATAAACTCGGAGGCAAACTTCTTGTTGAGTCCTCCCCCGGTTACGGAACGAAAGTATCTTTCCTCGTCCCAACCGCAGTGCCGGCGGAGCTTTCCAATTAGGTAGCCCGCGCCAGCAAGTGCTAAACCCGGGCCTCTCGATTCATCGACGGTCAGTTACTCGCCTTTCGCCGGGGTGAATTCCATTTTGGTAAGAAAATTCTTTTCACCTTTTGTTACGTACTCGACACTGGCGGAAGAGCCGAGTCCGACATCAGTCATTTTCACTTTCGTTTCTTTGATCTCGGTGACCTTGGTTTTCGTATTGAAATCCAGCGTTACCAATTTACCTTCCTTGGTAACGACGATCATGTAATTTTTTTCAGTGTCCAACAAGCCGATATCCCCGGCGACCTTTTCGGCCTTGGCCTTCGCTGGTTCCGCTCCCTTCTTCGCGTCGTCCCCTTTCTTTTCTTGGGCAACGACTGGGGCTGACCAAGCGGCCGCGAGCAACATTGCCGTTCCACACGCAACCATTAATAATCTCGATCTCATTTCTCTCCCTCCCCGTCGGTAAACTTAATATTGTAAACCCGCCATTTATTACTCGCCCTTGGCCGGGACGAATTCGACACTTTGCGCGACGTTTTTCTCTCCCTGCTTGGTATATTGGACAACGGCCGACGACCCCAGGCCGACATCGGCGACTTTCGCATCGTGTGGGGTTTTTTGGATTGCTTGGAACTTCGTATCGAAGTCAATCGTAATGAGCTTGCCTTCCTTGGTTACCAGAATCATGTAGTTCTTTTCTGTATCCAGGAGCCCAATGTCACCAGCAAGCTTAGTAGCCTTCGCTTTCTCGGGAGCCTTTTCCGCCGGGGCTTTGGCCTCTGGCGCTGGTGCAGGCGCCGCAGGCTTAGCCGCGGGCTTCGGTGCCATGTCTTCCTGTGTCGAACACGCTGACAAGCCGAGCATCAATGACCCGACCGCGATTCCACCAACTGCAGATGCAATTCTCATTTTCTCCTCCGCAAGTAAGACTTTAGTCTTGATATTATCTAGATCACGAGTCGTATACTTTAGGCTGCGTTGTCTTGTCAAGCGGTAATTTAAGCCTAGATACGATCATCTTCGTGACCGAACGGGATCGCGTTTGTCCGGAAATATGAAGCGCCGGAAGAGGCGCTAAATGACTAGGATGAAGGGCGGCCACGAGCTTCCACGAAGCGATCGCGGCGATTTTTCTCGAAGCAGTTTTCAGTCGATTCCTTGCATAAGGGCAGCTCCTCGCCGTAACTCGTGGTCCTTATCCGGGCAGGTGGTATGCCGAGGGAGACCAGATAATCAAGAGCAGCACGCGCCCTCTTGGCGGCCAAGGCCAGGTTATATTCCGTGGTTCCACGCTCATCACAGTGACCCTCGATCTCGATGTTAGCCGAAGGATTGGCTTTCAGCCACGCCGCGTTGGCCTGTAAAATCGCTCGAGCTTCGGAAGTCAAATCGTAGCTATCAAAATCAAAACGAATTTCTTTCAGCGGCCCAGATGCCAGCCCTTTTCCCTCGCGGAGGGCGTCCAAACTGGATCCTAATTGACTCTGGCTAGAAGAGCCCGACGATTTGCCCGTTGGTACCTGCGCAGAAGAAGTAGAGGACTTTGGTGAGGCCGAGCTTTCCGGTTTCTTTGCGGTCT
>DASXSW010000023.1:0-4877 GCA_036505755.1 Binatia bacterium
CTTTGCGCACTCCTGGACAAACGTTTGATGGATTTCCGGATCCTGGTCTTGGTAGTCGATTTGCGTGCCGCCCGCCGCCTCGACTTCTAAAGTCTTGACCAGGTCCTCTACCTGATAGGTAAAACCCCACGGCTTCAGCGCGAGATAGCGCGCCTGCTCCTTTCCCGGGTTGAAATGCTGGTGAAACCATTTTGCCGGAGGCACGAACAGACTGCCCGGACGCCAATCGATCCGCGTGCGCGGCTTTCCCTGCTCCCACATGAGGGAGTACCCTTCGCCGGAAAGAATGAGAATATGGGCGCCGGGGCCGTGCCAATGAGCGCGCGGATAAGTTCCAACCGGATATTCTTCGATATGCGCGCTGATGGTGTTCGCTGAAAGATGCAACAGAATCCCCCTTGCCCCCTGCCCGCGGGCGCTATGGTCCATGAGTCGAAAGCCGGGAACATCCGCGATGAAATTGGCATCCCAGGTTCGATGCGATTGAACTTCTTTGCCCTTGCCGCTGAAGTATCCCTCTTCCCCGGCGAAGCGATCGGAAAATTGAAACGAGTTGTTAAAGATGAAATCCAGATTGCGGAATCGATTGATCATGACCGGCGCGTCCGTCAAGGCCAAGAATCGCGCCGGCTCGGCGCCTTGGGCGTTGAAATGCTGGCGCCAGGTATTGAGCGGCGGCGAAAACATGCTGCCTTCGTGCCATTCGAAGGTTTGCTTGCGCCCATCGGACTGCCAAACACTCGTCGCGCCTCGACCTTTGACGACGTAGACGAGCTCCTCGAATAAATAATGCTCGGGCAGAGTTTCGCCCTGGGCGGCAATCTCGCAGACATAGGCATCACAACTCCGCCCGGCGCCGAGCATGTTAATAAAAGCGCCCATAGCTCCCTTGCGCTTCCAGGAGCGCACAAGAACCGTGGTGAGATCTTCGATAGCGAGGCCGGTATGAATCGGGATCTCTTCGGTCTCCTGCCATAGCTCATAGGGAGTTTTGTCCGCGTAGGCAGCTGCTTTGCTGAGATCTATTTTCATCGACTCGCCCTTTCGAATTTCGGATTTCGAATTTACGACAGTTATTTCTTCAGCAGCGCACGGTACTCTTTCACAGTCTTCTCATAATCGCGGCTGGAAGCTTCCACATCGATGACGTGAACGCGTTTCCCCTGCAGGTCTCTGACCGCTTGCACGAGAGGAAGATTATCTCTCGCGGGAGCCATCGCATTGGCTCGGGTATAATGTCCCATCGCTTCGGGAGTCAAAATGAAATCGTACAGGAGAATCGCCGTGTAGGGATGAGGCGCCAGCTTGGCCATCATGTTGATGACCGGAACGACGAGCACAGGCTCCGGCACCGAGTAGTTGACCGGCGCGCCGGGCTCCAACAGCTCATGGACATTGTTGAGATACACACCCAGGCCGCAGGATTCCTCCCCGGCGCCGACGAGTTGCGCGCGCAAGGTTCCACCCCTGCGCAGATGGACGCCGTTTTGAATGAATCCGCTGATCAGCTTGTTGGCCTCTTGGGCGCCGTAGATTTTCTGCAAGGCGTAAAACCATTCATAGCGAGTGTCGTCGATGGAAAATTCTCTCTTCCATTTGGGATCGAGAAAGTCCCGCCAATCACCGGGCGCGGTCTTGACCCGGTTTTTGTTGCAGATGATCGCCTGGATGTTGCCGAAATAGGAGACCCACCAGCCGTCCGGATCTTTCATGTCCTTTCTCAGTTGCGCGGCTTCCGGCGATACATAGGGCGCGATCACGCCCGCGTCTTTCATTGCTGCAAACGTGACCGCGCTGGTGCCGACGATATCGATGTCGTGTTTTCCCGCGCGATACTCGCGCACGATTCTTTCCGCAAGCACCCTGCCACTCTGGCGCATGTACTCGATTTGGATTCCCGGGTAGCGTTTGCGAAACGCCTGGAGGGAGGGCTCGGCCCAGGCTTGCGGCGTCGAGGACGCCCAGCGAACGATGCCTTCCTTGCGCGCCTCGCTTTCCACGCGCGGCTGACGCTCCTTTGCCGCTAAGCCCTTCAACGACTTGAGCGCGTCCTCCAGGGTAGCGCTAAAGGAAACGTGAACCGGCAACCCCGCGGTAGCTATGAAACAGGCCATGGCGCAGAACAAAAATCTCAAGGATGTCATCAGGGAACTCTCCCTTCCGCCTCGCGAAACTCATCTTCGCGGCGCTCCGGTGAATAGCACGCGCAGAGCTGGCAAACTTAATTGCCCAAAATCTTTTTTAGCCTGTCAATCACTGGCGCGGGTTGGTTGACTACGGTCTTGGCTAAAGTTTGCAGTTCCTCGCCCGACACCGGATCGAAATCGAATTCCTGTTTCTTGACGTCGGCTAAAAGCGCCGGATCTCTCAAAGTTTTCGCATAGGCATCGCGCAGAAGCTTTACACGATCGGGCGACACGCTGGGCGGAGCGATCATGGGATGGCCGAAGTTCTCTCCGGCAGTTAGCACGGTAGCCAATTGGCGTCCACGTTCAGGCGTTTTGTAGCGATCCATGAGCTCGTAGAGCGTAGGAGTATCGGCTGACCTGTCGTCTCGTTTGCGACCCATCTGCACGAGATGGCGATCAAAATTTTTGCTATGCCACAGAGTGAAAGGTTGTCTGCTAAAATGAACGCCGAGGACCATCGAGCGGCAGACGACCTCTCCTCTTTCAACCGCCAGATCGGTTTGACTGCCTCCCTGATAACCCAACACGACTTCGAATCTGGCGCCGATTAGATCCTCCAGAGCGAAGATGAGGCTCGAGCTATCCCTTCCCGAGCCGCCACACTTAGGTGGCACCTTGGCTTTTATGACGTCATCCATCGATATATAGGGCGTGTCGGCGCGGATATACAAAAGTGTGGTATTACGATCCGGTGAGCCGATCCAGTTGAGCTTTTGAACGTCGAATCGCGCTTCTTTATCGCCTACCACTTGTCCCATGTAAACTGACTGATTGGGCATTCCCAGAGTCAACCCATCGGGTTTGCCACGCTGTAAACGTAGTTGGTTGCCACCAACGATCCGCCGCCCGGCATATTCTGTACAACCAACTCAGGATTGCCGGGTATGTATTTCGACATATGGCGGGCCAGCAGCCGCGCCCAGTAGTCGTACCCTCCGCCGGGGATCGAGCCGACCACGATTCGAACGGTCTTGCCGGAAAAAAAATTATCCTGCGCGAGGGCCGGATCACAGAACGACAGCGCTATGAAAATGATCGACGAAGAGACTCTTATGACGGTCATAGGAAACTCGTTACTTCGGCTTATGTTGCGCCTCAGGCCCGTTGTATACCATAGCGACCTCCATCACTTCGTAAGAGGCAACAAATTTGTTGTCGAAAGCCCGGCCGCAATAATGCGTCGGCCGAAGTCTCTCGAGAATGGCGTAGCCGTCCTTGTCGATGCAATCTTCGTCGACCGAGCCAGCGACCACCTGGCCCATAACCGTCAGGCGATGCAGCCACTCTTTGGTCCAGATAACTTTACACTCATAGTGCGCTTTGCATTCGGCTATGCGAGGCGGTTTGAGGGCCCTGGCCGGAATAGCCGTCAGGCCGGCTTTCTCCAACTCGTTGACGCCGCGGGGAAAGGGCAGTCCGACCACTCGTACTTTTTCAAGGATCTCTCTGTCGAAGGACGGTATGTTGACGACGAATTCTTCCGTGGCCACCACGTTGTGGTATGTGTCCTTATCGATCTCCACGGTGAACGAAATACAGGTCGGTTCATGATTCTGTCTGACACAGGTGGCGAATGAAGCCGCGTTCACGCGCCCTTCCTTGTCGACGGTGGTGATCATGACCGCGCAGGCAACCGGCGAATACAACCGATCCCAATGCTCATACGGCACGTCGACTTTTCGACCGGGTTTGTAAGCCATGATTTTTTTGCTCCTTCTTGGTCGTCAGATTTGCATGATGTCCATGGTCTTCGGCGCCGACGGTTTCGGCTCGATGCACAGCAGGCGCGCGAGATTTTTGCCGAGGATCAGATCCAGCTGATCGGAATTGAGGCCGGCATATTTGACGACCTTGCCGAGCTCGAAACCAAACGGCAAGGTCGGGTGATCCGAACCATACACGACCCGCTCGGGACCGAGGGCGCGAACGACATTAGTGGTGATGTCGGGATAGCCGTTCGACGCCGTGTCGAAATACAAATTATCTTGATGGCGCGCCGCCACGATCGCCTCTTGATGACCTTCGAAGCCCGCCGAGTGGGCGATCACGAAATTCACCTTGGGAAAATTGTGCGCGAGGTCGGCGATCAAGGTTGGCGCGCAATTCCATGAATTGCCGCTGTGCACCAGAAGCAAAAGATTCTCCGCTTGCGCCGCTTCAACTATGGGAAACATCAATTCGGGGTCGTTGACGCGGTTACCGGAAAAATCCCGCAGCGGATGGATTTTCAGGCCGAGCGCGCCTTTCGACGCGTAGTCGTGGACATCTGCAACTGCCTTGGCGCCGAAGTAAGGATTGATGCGCGCGAAGGCAACGATGCGTGACGGATACTGCTTCATCGCGGCGATAATCCGCTCGTTTTCGACGCGGTAATCCGTATGCGGATTGGCTTTCGGAAATCCCACCACCATATCGACGCCGCTCGCGTCCATGTTGGCGAGCAACTCTTGCGGTAAGTAGGAACTGGATGCCGTGGTCGAGCGCGCCGGTCGCATCCCGACATGCACGTGCTGGTCAATGACGAAGTGATCGCGTCCCGCTTTGTCTATAATCATAGGACATGCCTCATGTTCGCTCGCTCGCGCGTTGAAATATTGGCCATGATCAGGTCGACCTATAACACGCGCTCGGCGAACACTGTCAAGCGTTGGTGCAGGTGGGTCGGATACTATTTCGCATGGCTGCTTG